>NZ_JBEXLR010000045.1:0-48389 GCF_040610095.1 Micromonospora sp. NPDC004540 | reverse complement strand
TTTGGCACTGGCTTATCAAGCACCCTGTTGAGTTCTCAAAGAACAACCACACACCATCCGGAAACCCCGCACCAGCAGGACCCCCGTCCGGGGCATTTCGTTCAACCGCACCCGCCGCTCTCGCGCCAGGCACTTTTACTACGTTACCCGGTGGTTTCTGCCGTGTCAAACCGGTGTTTCGCGGTTTGTCATTGCTTCCACCCTTTTGCCGGGCACCACGGTTCGACCGACTCGCGCCGGGCGCCTCGTGGATTTCGGCAGGACGGCCGCTGCGGTTTCCCGCTCGCTCGTCCGTGTCCCTGCCGGCCGATAACCTTACCCGGTCGGCTCCGCCTCACCAAATCCGCCTCCCGGCGAATCCGGGGCACCGCCCGTATTCGGTCCTGCGCTCCGGCCTTTCAGGCTTTCGCCTGTTTCGTCCGTTCCGCGCTGGCAGAGAGAAAGTTACGCGCCCGGCGGATTGATCGTCAAATCTGCCGGGCGCGTCCCGCGTCACACCGTCGATGTGGAGCTATCTGCCCAGCTCAACGCCGGCAAAGTTGCGCTTGCCGCGGCGCAGCACGAGGTAGCGGCCGTGCAGCAGGTCCGCCGGTGCCACCGTGGCGTCCACCTCGGCGATGCGCACGTTGTTGACGTACGCGCCGCCCTCGGCGATGACCCGCCGGGCCTCCTTCATGCTCGGCACCAGGCCCGACTCCTTGAGCAGACCCGCGACGTCGGGCAGCTCGTCGAGGTGCACCAGGCCCGCCTCGGTGAGCGCGGCGCGCAGGGTCGCCGGGGACAGCTCGTCGAGCGAGCCGCGGCCGAAGAGCGCCTGGCTGGCCGCGACGGCCTGGGCCATCTCCCGCTCGCCGTGCACCAGCGTGGTCAACTCCTCGGCGAGCGCCCGCTGGGCGAGCCGGGCCTGCGGCCGTTCCGCCGTGGCCTTCTCCAACTCCTCCAGCTCCTCGCGGGAGCGGAAGCTGAAGTACCGCAGGTAGCGGGTGACGTCCCGGTCGTCGGCGTTGACCCAGAACTGGTAGAAGGCGTACGGGCTGGTCATCTGCGGGTCGAGCCAGACCGCGCCGCTCTCGCTCTTGCCGAACTTGGTGCCGTCGGCCTTGGTCACCAACGGTGTCACGAACGCCTCGACCGGCCCGGCTCCGCGGCGGCGGACGTAGTCGACCCCGGCCGTGATGTTGCCCCACTGGTCGGAGCCGCCGTACTGGAGCTGGCAGCCGTGCCGGCGGTGCAGCTCGAAGAAGTCGTTGGCCTGCAGGAGCTGGTAGCTGAACTCGGTGAAGCTGATGCCGCTCTCCAGCCGGGCCTTGACCACCTCCCGTGCCAGCATCTTGTTCACCGGGAAGTGCTTGCCGACGTCGCGGAGGAACTCCACCACCG
Organism: Micromonospora sp. NPDC004540; assembly: GCF_040610095.1. Lineage (NCBI taxonomy): Bacteria > Bacillati > Actinomycetota > Actinomycetes > Micromonosporales > Micromonosporaceae > Micromonospora > Micromonospora sp. NPDC004540. The sequence continues at coordinate 47,009 of NZ_JBEXLR010000045.1, read as the reverse complement.
ACATCTCGCCGGTCCATTCCAGGTTGTTGACCAGCTGGGCGGCGTTCTCCCCGGTGTACGAGACGAACGGCGAGAGCTGGTCGCGGATGCGCTGCACCCAGCCGTGGACCACCTCGGGCGGGTTGAGGGTGCGCTCGGCGCTCTCCTTCGGGTCGCCGATCTGGCCCGTGGCGCCGCCGACCAGCAGCAGCGGCCGGTGCCCGGCGAGCTGGAGCCGGCGCGCGGTGGTGACCTGCATGAGGTGGCCGACGTGCAGGCTGGGCGCGGTCGGATCGAAGCCCACATAGAAGGTGGCGCTCCCGCCGTCGAGCAGCTCGCGCAGCTCGTCGAGGCCGGTCGAGTCCTGGATCAGGCCCCGCCACCGCAGGTCTTCGGTCAGGGAGTCCCGCCCGTGCGGGAGGCTGCTGTCGGTCACGGTCACCGATTCTCCCCCATCACCGGCCCCGGCCCGTACCGGGTTTGCCGACGAGGGCCCCGACTAGGCTGACGGCGGCGTCGCGCGAGAGGGAGGGGTCGCCGTGGAGGAGCCGGATCTGACCGGGGGCTTCGTCGCCCTGCTGGGCCTGAAGTTCGACGAGGTGAGCGGGGACCGCGTGGTGATCCGCTGGCAGGTCCGTCCGGAGCTGCACCAGCCGTACGGGATCCAGCACGGCGGGGTCTACTGCTCGGTGGTGGAGACGGCGGCCAGCATCGGCGGGGCGCTGTGGCTCGGTGACAAGGGCAAGGTGGTCGGGGTCTCCAACCAGACCGACTTCCTGCGGGCCGTCCGCGACGGCGAGCTGACCGCGGTCGGCACCCCGATCCACCGGGGCCGCAGCCAGCAGCTCTGGCTCGTGGAGATCACCGACGAGGGCGGCCGGCTGGTGTCGCGCGGCCAGGTGCGGCTGCAGAACCTCACCGGCGCCTGATCCCGGGCTGTTCGATTCGCCCGAAAACGGGGATCTGACGCCGATATCGTCGCGTCGATGAGACCGCCCGCTCCCGACCCGACGTGAGGAAGCTCCTCGCCGCCACGCTCGGCGTGCTGTCCGCCATCGGCGGCTTCGTCGACATTGGCGACCTCGTGGCGGCGAGCCAGGCCGGCGCCCGCTTCGGGATGGCCCACGCCTGGGTGCTGCTGGTCGGGGTGGTGGGCATCTGCGCGTACGCGGACATGGCCGGCCGGATCGCGGCGGTGAGCGGCCGGGCGGTGTTCGATCTGGTCCGGGAGCGGCTGGGGCCGCGGGTGGCGCTGCTCAACCTGGTGGCCTCCTGGCTGGTCACGGTGATCACCCTGGCCGCGGAGCTGGGCGGGGTGGCGCTGGCGTTGCAGCTCGCGACCGGGCTGAGCTACCTGCTCTGGGTGCCGGTGGCCGCGGTGGCGGTGTGGCTGGTGCTCTGGCGGATGCGCTTCGAGCGGATGGAACGGGTCTTCGGGCTGGCCGGGCTGGCCCTGCTGGTCTTCGCCGTCGCACTCTTCGCGCTGCCCACCGATTGGGCGGAGCTGGGGCGCGGGGCGGTGCGGATCAGCTCCGCCGGCGAGGGCTGGTCGGTGTACTGGTTCGTGGCGGTGGCCCTGTTCGCCTCGACGGTCAGTCCGTACGAGGTGTTCTTCTTCTCCTCCGGCGGGGTCGAGGAGCGGTGGAGCGCCGCCGACCTGGCACACGCCCGCTCGAACGTGCTGATCGGCTTCCCGGTCGGCGGCTTCCTGGCGCTGTCGCTGATCGCCGTGGCGACGGTGGCGTACCACCCGTCGGGGGCGTCGCTGGACACCCTCGACCAGGTGGCCCGGCCGGTGGTGACCGCGCTGGGCGGGGCCGGCCTGGCCGCCGCCGTGCTGGCGTTCTTCGCGGTGACGTTCGGTGCGGCGCTGGAGACCGGGCTGTCGGCCGCGTACGCGGCTTCGCAGTACTTCGGCTGGCAGTGGGGCAAGCGGGTCAGCCCGCGGGAGGCGGCCCGGTTCCACAGCGTGCTCCTCGTCGGGCTGCTGCTCGGGGTGCTGCTGCTGATGACCACGGTGGACCCGGTCCGGCTCACCGAGTACATGCTGGTGCTCAGCGCCGTGGTGCTGCCGCTGACCTACCTGCCGATCCTGGTGGTGGCGAACGACCGCAACTATCTCGGCGACCGGGTCAACGGGTGGTGGACGAACCTGCTCGGGGCGCTGTTTCTGCTGCTCATCGTTGCCGCGTCGGTGGCGGCGATCCCCCTGGCGATCGTCACGGGGATGGGGCGATGAGGATCCAGCTCGCCAAGCAGTTGCTCGACCGTCAGATCGTCGACGTCGACGGCCGGCTCGTCGGCCGGGTCGACGACATCGCGTTCGACGTCGACGAGGAGGGCTACCCGTACGTGGACTGCCTGCTCACCGGGCAGGCGGCGCTCGGGCAGCGGGTCGGCGGCCGGATCGGGCGGCTGCTCGTGGCCGTCGCCGACCGGTTCACCGACGACCCGCCGGTGCCGCCGCTGCGCATCCCGCTCACCCTGGTCGACCGGGTGGACAGCGCGGTGCGGTTGCGCTGCCCGGCGGCCGACCTGCCGCCCTCGCCGGTGGAGTCCTGGCTGCGCCGGCACGTGATCGACCGGATTCCCGGAGCGCACCGTGCGAGCGGGTGAGCTGCTCGGCCGGACCGCGTACGACCTGCGCGGCCGCCGGTTGGGCCGAGTGGTCGACGTGGTGGTGCGGGGTGGCTGGCCGCCGGAGCGGCTGCGGATCACCGACGTGATCGTCGCCGGCCACTGGTGGACCCGGGTCACCAGCCGGCTGATCGGGCCGGAGCGGCACCCGTCGGGGCCGTGGCTGCTGCGCGCGATCACCCGGGTGCTGGGGCGGAGCACCCGCCAGGTGCCCGCCGACTCGGTGCAGTTGCTCCCGCCGGTGCCGGGCTTCCCGTTCGGCTCGCCGGCCGAGCGCCGTTGAGGGTCAGCCGCGCGCCTCGTCGAGCACCGGGGCGTCGTCGGCGGTGTCGGCGTCCTCGGCGCGGTCGCGGCGGGCGTGCCGGCGGACCCGGACCTCGGTGATGGCGTGGTGGTCGACGCCGCCCACGGCCAGGTCCCAGCCGTCGACCCGGACCCGCTCCCCCGCCACGGTGGGGATGTGCCCGAGGCAGATGAGCACCAGCCCGGCGATGGTGGTGTAGTCGCCGGCCGGCCGGTTGGGCAGCTCGACGCCGAGGTCGGTGAGGTCGTGCACCGGGAAGGTGCCGGGCAGCACCAGCGTCCCGTCCTCCTCGGTGTGCACCGTGCTGAGGTCCCGGTCCGTCTCGTCGTAGATCTCGCCGACGATCTCCTCGAGGATGTCCTCCAGGGTGACGATGCCGTCGACGGCGCCGCGCTCGTCGACCACCAGCGCGATGTGCTGGCGTTCCGCCTTGAACTGGCGCAGCGCGTCGACCACCGGCAGCGAGTCGGGCAGCAGCATGGGTGGCCGGGCGATCTCGTCCACCGGCCGGTCGTCGGGGACGCCGACCAGGTCGCGCAGGTGGATCACCCCGACCGCGTCGTCCAGACCGCCGTGCCGGACCACCGGCGCCCGGGAGTGGCCGGTCGCGGCGAGGACCAGCCGGGCGGCCTCCGCGGTCGTCCCGCTGTCCAGGGTGAAGACCTGCAGCCGGGGTACGAGCACCGCGCGCAGCTGCCGGTCGGCGATCTCCACGGCGCCGGCGATGATGGTCCGCTGCTCCTTGGTGAAGCCGTGGTTGCCGGCCACGATGTCGCGCAGCTCGTCCGGGCCGATCTCGTCCGGTTCGTGCTTCGGGTTCAGCCCGAAGAGGCGGACCACCAGGTCGCTGGTGGCGCCGAGGGCCCACACCGCGGGCCGGGTGACGCTGGCCAGCAGGTCGAGCGGGCGGGCCACGACGAGGGCCCACCGCTCGGCGGACTGCATGGCGATCCGCTTCGGGGCCAGCTCGCCGAAGACCAGGGTGACGAAGGTCAGCACCAGGGTGACCGCGACGATGGCGACCGTCTCGGCGGCGTCGCCGAGCGCTCCGAGCAGCGGGACGAGGGGCTTGGCCAGCGACACCGCCGCGGCGGCGGAGGCCAGGAAGCCGGCCAGGGTGATCCCGATCTGGATGGTGGCCAGGAACCGGTTGGGGTCCTTGGCCAGCCGGGCCAGGGTGCGGCCGGCGCGACTGCCGCGTTCCAGCCGCTGGAGCTGGCTGTCACGCAGTGAGACCAGGGCCATCTCGCTGCCGGCGAAGGCCGCGTTGACGATCACCAGAACTCCGACCAGGGCCAGCTGGCTCCAGTAGCTCTGCACGCCCGGTTCTCTCCCCCTCGACCCGACCGGGCCGGCCGCCGTGGCCGCCCCGTCGCCGACCGGGGCCCGGGCGGCGTCGCCCCTCAGTGCCCCGCGGGCGGGCCGCGCAATCCTCCGGCGAAGGGTCAGGCGGGCGCCGGCAGGTCCAGCACGTAAGCGTCGCCCTCCGGGCGGAAGCCGAGCCGGTGGTAGTAGGGAGCGACCATGCCGGGCGGGCTGACCACCCGGCGGAAGCCGCGGTCGGTGAACAGCCGGCTGCGCCGGTAGACGAACTCGCCGGGGGTGAAGTCGCGGAACGGCGGGGTCACGTAGTCCAGGTCGATCTGGGCCACCCCGCCGGCCTCGGCGTGCGAGACCACCACGCCGACCACCTCGTCGGCGCGGACCACCAGGAACGCCGAGCGGTCGGCGGCGGCCCGGTCCCAGCGGAAGTCCGGGTTGAACCGGGCGATGTCGGCGGCGTGCACCCGCAGGGTGTGGGCCAGGAAGGCGTCGCCGGTGCCCACCTCGACCACCTCGTAGGTCTGCGCGTCGTGCCGGGTGGCGAGCATCTTTCGCAGGTACCAGACGTTGATCACCGCGAGCACCACGTTGAGCCCGACCATGGGCCACACGTGCACGGCGGCGTTGTAGCCGATCAGGATGAGGCAGCCGAGCAGGTTGAGCGCGCGCAGCCGCAGGATGCGGGTCTGCAGCAGCGACCAGACCAGCAGCGCGGAGCCGGCCCAGCCGACGAGTTCCAGCCAGTTCACCCCGGGGAGACTAGTGGTCGCCCTGGTCAGCCGCCTCGGAGGGCGGCCCGGTCAGGGCCCGACGGGCCCCGAACCGTCCGCCCACAGATTCCCCTGCCAGACGTTTCCCGAGTTGTTCCGGTAGGCGGCCACCGGTCCGTAGCTGCCGCAGCGGGGGTTGAACTTCTTGCCGAAGCGGTTGTCGAGGTAGCGGATGTTGGTGCCGTTCGGGCCGCCGCCGTAGGTGCAGTAGCCACCGGCGGTGTTGAAGAGGTTGTTCTGCACCAGCACGTTGCTGATGGTCGGCTCGTCGTAGAGCGACAGGGCCGACGAGCAGCCCTGCTTGTCCGGAGAGACGTTGACCCGGCTGCACTCGAGGTTGTTGTGGACGAGGGTGAGGTTCGCACCGCCGTTCGCGCCGGCCGCCGCCTGGTGAGCGCCCTCGGTGTACGTGAAGTCGTGGGCGTACGAGTCCCGGATGGTGACGTTGTCGCCCATGCTGATGCCCGTGCCCGTGTTGTGCACATGGCAGCGGATGCAGGTGAAGTTCGGTCCACCGATCGCTGCCCGGTCCGGCGTGGCGTTGCCCTCGTCCTCCACCTCGACATCGATCAAGGTGAGATTCTGGAAGTCCCAGTCCGTCATCCAGGAGGCGTACACGGAGCCCTTCACGTGGGACCGCTTGATGGTCACATTCTTCGCCACGATCTTGAGATCCCGTGGGAAGTAGCAGCCGTCGAGCGTGATGCCGGACGTGCGGATGTCACCATTGCAGTCGCGCAGCTTCACTCCGGTGTGCCGCCACCCGGTGCAGTTCTCGTCCGGGAAGGCGGGGAACGCGGGGCAGGCACCGGGAGCCGGCGGTGGCGTGGCGCTCTGAGTGGGACTCGGCGTCGGCGAGGCACTCGGTGTACGGGTGGCGGTCGCGGTAGGGGTGGGAGTGGGAGTGGCACGGGTGGCCGTGGGCCGCGGCGTCGGGGAGCCGGACGGAGTGGGCGTACCGGACGTGAAGACCACGTCCACCCAGTAGTTGGTGGCCTTGTAGCCCTGGTCCGGGAAGCCGCCGGCGCCGTACCGGTACACACCGTTGGCGCCCTTGGCGCCGTCAGCCGGGGCATGCAGCGGGCCGCGATCGCGGCCGGCCTTGAAGTAGTTGTCGTCGGCCGAGTAGGCCCCCACGTTCGTGTGGTACGACACCACGTACAGGTCGTTGGCCTTGACGGCGACCGGCTTCGAGAAGGCGACGTACTGCCACCCGGACGCCGTCTCGTCGGTGAACTGAGCCGTCGCCAGCCGGGCCCCGCTGATCGTCCAGAGGCTGCCGGTGTGCACTCCGGTGTTGGTTTTCGACTTGTAGAACCGCACACCGAGCACCGTGCCGGCCTGATCCGAGGTGAACTTGACCCCCAGCTCGACGGCCCGCCGGTCCGGGTCGGTCACCGTTTCGGGAACCGTGGAACTGCTCCACAATGAATGCGATTGACCGGGAACGGGATCGCCGGCGCGAGAACCGGTGAGCGTCGCATTGGCGAGAGCCGTCCCGGCAACGGCGACGATGCCGGCGACGCCCAACACAACGATCGATCTCAACTGATCACGCATCCGTTACCCCTTCTTGCGGTGCCACGGCTGTTCCGCGGGCACCGAAGCCACGCCGTTATTTCGATCATGACGAGGGCGGTCCTCGGCCAGACTATGTGACGTGCCGCTGACACCTGTCCTGCGCAACTCGCACGTGCCCACCCGCACGAAGCGGTCGGTCCTCGGCTCCGACGACCTGCTCAACGAGCATCGGCGCCCGACAGGTGCTGTAATCAGCCGAAAAGCTTCCCCCATCGCTGTCCGCCCGCCACCGCATCGCATAGATCTTCGACGAGTGGACGAAGAAAACGGCGAGTGCCCTATCGGTAGTTTGGACGGCCGACCTCAGCCACCTGTTCGTGGCCCGTGTCGCTTAGTGGACAGACGGAGTTTCCGCCCTACAGTCGTCCATAGCATTTAGCCCGTCGTTAGGACTGGCAAAGGCTTCCGCCACGGTCCGACAATCCACGGGTCGATGCAATCTGGGGGTACGCCCTGTGCGCAAAAACCAGTTTTCCCGCGATGCGGTCATCATCGGCGGTTGCGGTCGGGTGGGGCTGCCCTTGGGCATAGCGCTCGCCTCACGCGGCCTGACGGTGGCCCTCTACGACATCAACGAAGCGGCGGTGGCAGCCGTCAACAACGGTGTGATGCCCTTTGCCGAGGAAGGCGCCGACAGGCTGCTGGCCGAGGCGACCCGAGCCGGCCGGCTCGCCGCGACCACCGATCCCGCGAGCGTGGGTACGGCCGAGAACCTGATCGTGGTGGTGGGAACCCCGGTCGACGAGCATCTGAACCCCGACCTGGGAGCCGTGCCGCGCGCGCTCGAACGCTGCGCGGAGCATCTGGCCCCCGGCCAGTTGATCATCCTGCGCAGCACCGTGTATCCCGGAGTCACCGGGCTCGTCGAGAAGCTGCTGCGCGACAAGGGCATCCACGCGGATGTGGCCTTCTGCCCCGAACGGATCGCCGAGGGCAAGGCCCTCACCGAGCTCTTCGACCTGCCGCAGATCGTGGCGGCACGGACCTCGGATGTCAGCCAGCGAGCGGAGAAGTTCTTCCGGAACCTCACCGGTCAGATCGTGCCGCTCGCACCCGAAGAGGCGGAACTGGCGAAGTTGTTCACGAACACCTGGCGCTACATCAAGTTCGCCACCGCCAACCAGTTCTGGATGATGGCCAACGACTTCGGGCTGGACTACGCCCGCATCCGCCACGCCATCACGTTCGACTACCCGCGTGCGGCCGACGTGCCGATGCCGGGCTTCGCCGCCGGACCATGCCTGCTGAAGGACACCATGCAGCTGGCCGCCTTCAACAAGAACAACTTCGTGCTCGGCCACGCCGCGATGCTCATCAACGAAGGGCTGCCGCTCTACCTGGTGTCCCGCCTCGAAGACCGCTTCGACCTGGCGAGCAGCACGGTCGGCGTCCTGGGCATGGCGTTCAAGGCCGGCAGCGACGACCCGCGCGAGAGCCTGGCCTACAAACTCCGGAAGATTCTGACGCTGAAGGCGAAGTCGGTCCTGTGCACCGACCCGTACGTGGTGGACGACCGGTTCGTCCCGCTCACCGACGTGCTGGCGGCCGCCGACGTCCTGGTCATCGCCGCGCCGCACGCCGACTACGCCCGACTCGACACCGAGCGTCCGGTGATCGACATGTGGGGTGTCACCAGGCAGGGGGTCCTGCTGTGAGGCCGCGGGTGTCCATCGTCATCCCGGTGTACAACGAGGGCGAGGCCATCCTGCCGTGCATGGAACGGATCCTGCGCGACGTCCTGCTGCCCAGCGAGATCCTGCTCGTGCACGACACGCCGGACGACTCCACGGTGCCCTACGCGGAGAAGATCGCCGTCACCGACTCGCGTGTCCGTCCGGTCCTCAACACGTACGGGCCGGGGCCCGCCAACGCCATCCGCTTCGGCATCGACGCCGCCCAGGCTCCGGTCACCGTGGTGACGATGGCGGACGGATGCGATGACCCACGGCAGATCGACGAACTGGCCCGCCTCGTCGAGCGCGGTGTGGTCGTGGCGGCGGCGTCGCGGTACATGCCCGGCGGGCAGCAGGTCGGAGGGCCGCGCCTCAAGCGGTTCCTGTCCCGCTGGGCGGGGCGTAGCCTCCACCTCTTCACCCGCGTCGGCACCCGCGACGCGACCAACAGCTTCAAGGCGTACGACACGGAGTTCGTCCGGTCGGTCGGCATCGAGTCGCGGGCCGGCTTCGAGATCGGCCTGGAGTTGACCGCGAAGGCCAGCCGGGTCCGCCGTCCGGTGGCCGAGATCCCCACCATCTGGCTCGACCGCCAGCTCGGCCAGTCGCACTTCGACCTGGGTCGGTTTCTCCCCAGCTACCTGCGCTGGTACCGGTTCGCCTACGGCCGGCGGCTGACCATGGAGCAACTCGTCGCCCGACGAGAGCGCCATGACAAGCAACAGGTCATCGCTACCCCCGCCCTCGAACAGATCCACTAGGAGCATTCGTGTCAAAGGTTCTGGTCACCGGTTCGGCCGGCTTCATCGGCGGCTACGTCGTCGAGGAGTTGCTGTCACGCGGCCACGAGGTGGTGGGAGTCGACAACTTCTCCAAGTACGGTCCGGTGTCGCACTCGTACGATGCCGACCCGCGTTACCGCTTCGTGGAAGGGGACGCCCGGGACGCGGACCTGCTCGGCGATCTCCTGGCCGACTGTGACCACTTCATCGCCGGCGCAGCGATGATCGGTGGCATCTCCTACTTCCACACCTACGCGTACGACCTGCTGGCCACCAACGAGCGGATCATGGCCGCGTCCTGCGACGCCGCGATCCGGGCGCACCGCGACGGCCGGCTGCGGAAGGTGACCTACCTGTCCTCGTCGATGGTGTTCGAGTCCACCGACCGCTGGCCGTCGAGGGAGGGCGACGAGCGGCGCATCCCGCCGCCGCTGTCCTCCTACGGCTTCCAGAAGCTGGCGGTGGAGTACTACGCCCGCGCGGCCTGGGACCAGTACCGGCTGCCGTACACGATCGTGCGGCCGTTCAACTGTGTCGGCGTCGGTGAGGGCCGGGCGCTGGGCGAGGCCGAGGTGCTCTCCGGCAACGTCAAGCTGGCCATGTCCCACGTGGTGCCCGACCTCGTCCAGAAGATCGTCAAGGGACAGGATCCGCTGCACATCCTCGGTGACGGCAACCAGGTCCGCCACTACACGTACGGGGGTGACCTGGCGCGCGGCATCGTGGTCGCGATGGAGCACGAAGCGGCCCGGAACGAGGACTTCAACCTGTCGACCGCGGAGTCGACCACGGTGCTGGAGTTGGCCGAGCTGATCTGGCGCAGGATCAAGGGTCCGGAGGCGCCGTTCCGGTACGTCTCCGACGACCCGTTCGAGTACGACGTGCAGAAGCGCGTCCCCGACGTCACGAAGGCCCGGGAGGTGCTCGGATTCGAGGCGACCACCACGCTGAACGAGATGCTCGGCGAGGTGATCCCGTGGGTGACCCAGGCGGTCGCGGAGGGGCGGCTCTGACCGCCACGCGACGGCCGGACACCCGCCCGGCACCGCCGAGCGCCGCCCGGGCATTGTTCGTCGCCCCGGCGGCGGCCCGGTTCGCAGGATGGCGCGGCCTCGCGCTCGCCACGGTTGCCGTGGTGGCCGGCACCGCGCTCCAACTGTTGCGCCAGCCGGGGGCCGGCGCACTCGACACCATCTGGGCCGAGGACGGCACGGTCTTTCTCAGCGACGCCGTGCGGCAGGGGCCGCTGACCGCGCTCACCACCTCGTACGCCGGCTACTACCACGCGGTACCCCGGCTCCTGGGCGGTATCGCGGCGCTCGTCCCGGCGGACGCGGCCGCCGCCGTCCTGGCCGTTGAGGCGGCGCTCGCCGTCGCACTCCTCGCGCTGCTGGTCTACGTCGCCAGTGCGGCGCACCTGACCTCGTCGCTGTCCCGCCTGCTGGTGTCCGCGGCGATCCTGGTGGTGCCCGTGGGCCAGGGGGAGGTGCTGAACTCGATCGCCAACTTCCACTGGTACGGGTTGTACGCGCTCTTCTGGGTGCTGATCTGGACGCCGCGCACCAGGGCCGGGCGGGTCGTCGCGGTCGTGGTGACGGTCCTCGTGGCGGCGAGCGACATCCTGGGTGTCGTCTTCGTGCCCCTGCTGCTGTGGCGTGCGGTGCGCCCGGCGGACGGGCCGAGGCGGGACCGGCACGGCGTGGTTCTGGCCGGCGCGCTCGCCCTCGGCCTGGCGGTGCACTTCGCCGGTCTGCTGGCCGGATCGAGCGGGCGGCACCTGTCCCCCGACCCGGTCCGCGCCCTGGCCGGCTACCTGCTGCGCGCGGTGCCGGCTCCGCTGATCGGCGAGCGCTGGTTGGGAGACGAGGTCGACGCCCGGTGGATGGCGCTGGCCGCCGTCGCCTGGCTCGCCGTGGGTGCGGTGGTGCTGCTGGCCTTCGCCCGGCTGACCGGTCCGGCCTGGCCGCTGGCGATCGCCGCCGCGCTGCACGGCGCCGCACTGTACGTCCTGCCGGTGTTCCTGTCCGGCACGGCCGCGCCGCGCTACGCGGTGGCTCCGGCGCTGCTCGTCGTGACGGCGCTGGTTGCCCTGCTCCAACCGGCCGCCGACGCCCGTGCCGGGAGGGTGCCCCTGTACGCCCTCGCGGTCGTGCTCGCGGTGGTCGCGGCGGTCAACTTCCGAGTCGACAACCCGCGTGCGGACGGCCCGACATGGCGCGAGGAACTGACGCGCGCCCGCGCCACCTGCGCTCCGGGCGCCACCGCCGTCGTGCCGGTCGCCCCGCGGAACGAGACGCCCCCCTGGCTGGCCCGGATCCCCTGCGGCCACCTCACATGACCGGGGCAAGGGTGGCCTCGCGGGTAGCCGCCGATGCCGATGGGGCGACCGGTGTCACGCACTGTCGGTTGGCGACGACACACCCGACAGCGAGTGCTGGTGGGCCGAAGGTACCGGTTTCCCGGCGGCCGCCCGCCGAAATGCGACAGAGCCCTGCGAACGCCCATCACCGGCCGGTAGCTTCCCGAGCGGATCAGGTCAATGGGCGCCAAACGAACCACCGTACGAACGAAACGGAGTGCCGTGAGTTCTTCGCCTGCCATCTCAGACGGACCCATCGGCGTCGCCGTCATCGGCGCCGGCTACTGGGGCCCCAACCTGGTTCGCAACTTCCAGGGGTCGCCGGCCTTCCGCCTCCGGTGGCTGTGTGACCTCGACCGCGAACGGGCCCGCCGCGTCCTCGGGGACTACTCGACGGTGCAGGTCACCGACGACCTTGACACGGTGCTGGCCGACGAGACGGTCCAGGCCGTCGCGATCGCCACCCCGGCCGGCACCCACCTTCCGGTGGCACTGGCCGCGCTGCGCGCCGGCCGGCACGTGCTGGTGGAGAAGCCGCTCGCGGCCACGTACGAGGAGGGGCGCCAGCTCGTCGAGGAAGCCGACCGGCGCGGGCTGACCCTCATGTGCGACCACACCTACTGCTACACCCCGGCGGTCCTGCGCATCCGTGAGCTGCTGCGCTCCGGCGACCTGGGCGAGCTGCACTACCTCGACTCGGTGCGGATCAACCTCGGTCTGGTCCAGCGCGACATCGACGTGGTCTGGGACCTGGCTCCGCACGACCTGTCCATCCTGGACTTCATCCTGCCGCCGGGGATCGCGCCGACGGCCGTCGCCGCCCACGGCGCCGACGGCATCGGGGCCGGGCGCAGCTGCGTCGCGTACCTCACGCTTCAACTCAACACGGGCGCGATCGCGCACATCCACGTCAACTGGCTCTCCCCGGTCAAGATCCGCACCGCCATCATCGGCGGATCCAAGCGCACCCTGATCTGGGACGACCTCAACCCCAGCCAGCGGCTGGCGATCTTCGATCGGGGCGTCGACGTCGCGACACCCGACGAGCTCGGCGAGGAGGAACGCCGCGACGTGCTGGTGTCCTACCGCTCCGGGGACATGGTGGCTCCGGCACTCACCGAGCGCGAGGCACTGCGAACCATGGTCGAGGAGTACGCACGCGCCATCCGCACCGGATCGCCGGCGCTCACCGACGGCCGGTCCGGCCTGCGGGTGCTCCAGATCCTGCAGGCGGCGTCGCAGAGTCTCGCCAACGGCGGTCTGATGGTCGACTTGCGAGGAGGGTCCGAAGGATGAGTGCGGCGGTTTCGGTGAAGGACGCGTGTGCCCTGGTGACGGGCGGTGCCGGCACGATCGGCTCCCACGTGGTCGACCTCCTCGTGCAGGGCGGTGCCCGCGAGGTGGTGGTGCTCGACAACTTCGTCCGCGGCCGGCGCGAGAACCTGCAGTGGGCCCTGCGGAACGGCCGGGTGCGCCTGGTTGAAGGGGACATCCGCGACGCGGACCTGGTCCGCGAGGTCAGCCGGGGCAAGGACCTGGTGTTCCACCTCGCCGCCATCCGGATCACCCAGTGCGCCGAGGAGCCGCGGCTGGCCAACGAGGTGCTCGTCGACGGCACGTTCAACGTGCTGGAGGCGGCCGCCGCCGAGGGCGTCCGCAAGGTCGTGGCCTCCTCGTCGGCGTCGGTGTACGGCCTGGCCGAGGTGTTTCCCACCACGGAACGGCACCATCCGTACAACAACGACACCTTCTACGGCGCCGCCAAGGCGTTCAACGAGGGCATGCTGCGCAGCTTCCACAGCATGTCCGGCCTCGACTACGTGGCCCTGCGCTACTTCAACGTCTACGGCCCCCGGATGGACATCCACGGTCTGTACACCGAGGTGCTCATCCGCTGGATGGAACGCATCGAGTCGGGCACTCCCCCGCTGATCCTCGGCGACGGCCGGCAGACCATGGACTTCGTGCACGTGGCCGACATCGCGCGGGCCAACATCCTGGCTGCCGAGGCCGATGTGACCGACGAGGTGTTCAACATCGCCAGCGGCACGGAGACCAGCCTCAAGGAGTTGGCGCAGGCGCTGAGCGAGGTCATGAAGTCCGACCTGCCGCCACAGCACGGGCCCGCACGCGCGGTCAACGGAGTGACGCGGCGGTTGGCGGACACCTCGGCGGCCGCCGAGCGGATCGGCTTCCGGGCCGGCATCGGGCTCCACGAAGGCCTGCAGGGCCTGGTCGACTGGTGGCGGGGGCAGCGATGAGTTCAGCCGATCCGGGCCGCCGGATACCGGTCATGATTCCCCTGCTCGGCGAGGAGGAGGCACAGGCCGCGGCAGACGCCGTCCGCTCCGGCTGGGTCGCCCAGGGCCCACGGGTGGCACAGTTCGAGCAGGAGTTCTCCGCGCGCGTCGGCGCCGATCACGGGGTGGCCGTCAGCTCCTGCACGACCGCCCTGCATCTGGCTCTGGTCGTCCTCGAAATCGGCCCGGGGGACGAGGTGATCGTCCCGTCCCTGTCCTTCATCGCCACCGCCAACGCGGTGCGATACGTCGGCGCGACCCCGGTCTTCGCCGACGTCGACCTCGCCACCGGCAACCTCACGGTCGACACCGTCGACGCGGTACGCACGCCGCGAACCCGCGCCGTCATCGCGGTCCACCAGGGCGGCGTGCCGTTCGACGTGGCCGCGCTGCGCAAGGCCGCCGACGGGTGGAACGTGGCCCTTGTGGAGGACGCCGCCTGCGCGGCCGGCTCCACCGCCTACGGTCAGCCCGTCGGGGCCGGCGCCACCATCGCCGCCTGGTCGTTCCATCCCCGCAAGGTCATCACGACCGGCGAGGGCGGCATGCTCACGACGGACAACGCCGACTGGGCGCGGCGCCTGCGTCGGCTGCGGGAGCACGGGATGAACATCTCCGCCGCCGACCGGCACGCCAGCGCACAGCCGGTGCTGGAGTCGTACCTGGAGACCGCCTACAACTACCGGATGACCGACATCCAGGCGGCGGTGGGCCTGGTGCAGCTCGGCCGCCTCGCCGGGCTGGTCACGCAGCGCCGGGCGCGGGCCGAACGGTATCGGGCGCTGCTGGCCGATCTCCGCGGCGTCGTGCCGGTCCAGGATCCCGCCTACGGCCAGAGCAACGTGCAGTCGTTCTGGGTGCTGCTGCGGCCGGAGTACGGCACGAGCCGCGACGAGGTGCTCGCCGAGTTGGCGGCGCAGGGTGTGTCGGCCCGGCGGGGCATCATGGCGTCCCACCTCGAACCGGCGTACGCCGGCCTGCCCTCGGCGCCGCTGCCGGTGACCGAACAGCTCACCCGCGACTCGCTGATCCTGCCGCTGCACCACGCGCTGACCGACGCCGACCAGGACCACATCGTCGCCGTACTGCGCCTGCTGGCCGGTCGATGACGCAGCCTCTGGTGATCGTCGGAGCCGGGGGCTTCGCCCGGGAGACCGCCGCGGCCGTCCGCGCGGTCAATCAGGTGCGACCTGTCTGGCGGCTGCGAGGCTTCCTCGACGACGATCCGGCGTTGCACGGCACCGAGCGGGCGGGTCTGCCGATCCTCGGCGGGATCGACGACCTCGCGGAGCTACCCGACGCAGCCGTCGTGGTCTGCGTCGGCAACCCGCGCGACCAGCTCGCCCGGGCGCGGGTGGTCCGCCGGCTCGGCCTGCCCGCGGAACGCTTCGCGACCGTCGTCCACCCGTCCGCTCAGCTCGGTGCGGGCTGCCTCCTCGGAGCGGGGTCGGTGCTGCTGGCTCAGGTCACCCTGACCGCTGACGTCACCGTCGGCAGTCATGTGGCGATCATGCCGCAGTCCGTGCTGACCCACGACGACGTCGTGCACGACTTCGCGACGATCGCCTCGGGCGTGCGGCTGGGGGGCGCGGTCACCGTCGCCGAGGGCGCCTACCTCGGCGCCGGCGCCCTGCTTCGGGAGTCGCTGACCGTCGGCGCGGGGTCCCTGCTCGGCATGGGCTCGGTCCTCCTCGACGACCTGCCGCCGGCCGAGGTCTGGGCCGGCAACCCGGCCCGGTTCCTGCGCCGCACCCACCTGCCCGCCGAGCCGCTCAGCCTTCGAAGGAGCCCTGCATGACCAGCATCCCGCTCGTCGACCTGGCCGCCGCCCACGCCGAGGTGGCGGAAGAGGTCGAGGCCGGCTTCAAACGGATCATCGCCGACACCGCCTTCATCGGCGGCGCCGAGGTGACCGCCTTCGAGCAGGAGTACGCGGCCTTCAGCGGCGTACCGCACTGCGTCGGGGTGGCCAACGGCACCGACGCGCTCGAGTTGGCGTTGCGCGCGCTCGGCGTCGGTCCGGGCACCGAGGTGGTACTTCCGGCCAACACGTTCATCGCCACCGCGGAGGCGGTCGCGCGGGCCGGCGCCCGGGTGGTGCTGGTGGACTGCGACCCCGGCACGTATCTCCTCGACGTGGACGCCGCGCTGGCCGCGATCACGCCGGCCACCAGGGCGGTCGTCCCGGTGCACCTCTACGGGCAGCTGGCGCCGGTGGAGCGGCTGCGCGCGGGGCTCGCCGGGCGGGACGTCGCGATCGTGGAAGATGCCGCCCAGTGCCAAGGCGCCACCCGGCACGGCCGCGGCGCGGGCGTGGACGGCATCGCCGCGACGAGCTTCTACCCCGGGAAGAACCTGGGGGCGTACGGGGACGCGGGCGCCGTGGTGGCGACCGACGCCGAGCTCGCCACCGCGGTGCGCACGCTCGGCAGCCACGGCGGCCTGAAGAAGTACACGCATGACGTGATCGGCGTCAACAGCCGGCTCGACGGGCTGCAGGCCGTCGTGCTGCGCGCCAAGCTGATGCGGCTGGCCGGCTGGAACGCGCTGCGCCGGACCGCGGCCGCGCGGTACGACGCGCTGCTCGCCGGACTCGACGTGGTGCGGCCGACGACGCTGCCGGGCAACGAACACGTGTGGCACATCTACTGCGTGCGGATCCCCGGCGACGGCTCGCCGGGCCGCCGGGACGAGGTGCTGGCCCGCCTCAACGCCGCGGGCGTGGGCGCCGCGGTCCACTACCCGGTGCCGGTTCACCTCACCGGGGCCTTCGCCGGGCTGGGATACGCCGCCGGCGCATTCCCGGTCACCGAGCGGATCGCGCCGGAACTTCTCTCCCTGCCGATCTATCCACAGATCACCGCCGAGCAGCAGGAGCGGGTGGTGGAGTCGCTCGTCGCGGCACTGCGATAGCTCCTCATCCGCAGCCGCCCCGCCCGGATCGGGACGAAAGGTAGGACGTGTACGTATCGATACGGGATCGACCCGGGATCGGCCGGCGGCCGGGCCCGGACGCGGTCGTCGCCCGTGTCTCCACGACGGTCGTCCTGCTGGGCGTGGTCAGCCTGCTCACCGACGTCTCCTCGGAGATGGTCTCGTCCGTCCTGCCGCTCTACCTCACCGCGCAGGTCGGGTTGACGATGACCGCCTACGGCTTCCTGGACGGCGTCTACCAGGGCGTCAGCGCGGCGGTTCGCATCGCCGGCGGGTACGCGGGCGACCGGAGCAGCCGGCCGAAGTGGGTGGCGGCGATCGGCTACGGGGTGTCGGCGCTGTCCCGGATCGCCATGCTGCCGGTGCAGGGGCTCGCGGCCATCACCGCGGTGATCACCGCGGACCGGTTGGGCAAGGGTTTGCGGACCGCCCCCCGCGACGCGCTGATCGCCGCCTCGTCGGACCCGGCGATGCTGGGCAGGTCCTTCGGCGTTCATCGGGCGCTGGACACCGCCGGCGCGGCGTTGGGGCCGTTGCTCGCGTTCGGACTGCTCGCGGGCGTGCCCGGCAGCTACGACTCGATCTTCGTCGTGTCGTTCGCCTTCGCCGCGGTCGGACTGGCGGTGCTCCTCCTGTTCGTACCGAACCCGCTCACGGCGACGGACGGCCGCCGCGCCGGACTGCGCCGTCTCGGTCGCGAGCTGACCAGCCCGCGGCTGCGCCGTCCGCTGCTCGCCGCCGGCCTGCTCGGCCTGCTCACCGTCGGTGACGGCTTCCTCTACCTGACGCTGCAGGACCGCGACGGCTTCGCCGCGCGCTACTTCCCGTTGCTGTACGTCGGCACCAACGTCGCCTACCTCGTGCTCGCCGTACCGCTCGGCCGCCTCGCCGACCGGGTGGGCCGCGCGCGCGTGCTGGTCGGCGGACACCTCGCCCTGCTCGGCTGCTATCTGCTGGCAGCCGGACCGTCGGGCGGTCTGGCCGCCACCGTCGTCGTTCTCCTGTTGCTCGGCACGTTCTATGCCTCGACCGACGGAGTCCTGGCGGCGCTGATCAGTCGGCTCGTGCCCGCGGAGGTGCGGGGCAGCGGCATCGCCGCCGCGCAGACCGTCGTGGCGGCCGCCCGCTTCGTAGCCTCCCTGGCGTTCGGGCTCGCCTGGGACGCGACGGGCCCCGGCAGGGCCCTGGTGGTCGCCGCGATGCTGCTCGCGATCGCCGTTCCCGGCGCGGCCTGGCTGCTGCGCGGCGTCGAGACCGGCGCCGACCCGGACGGGGCCGGTACGGCGGACACCGCGGACCGGAGCCCGGCCGACCGCACACCCGATGGCGGTGTCCCGGCGTGACGACGGAGCAGGTTCACCGGGGCGCCACACGCCTGAAGCTGGTGGTGTTGGCGGGCGTCGTGCTCTTCGCCGTGCTCGGCGCAGGCGGTTACGTCCTGCACGTACGCACCTCGCAACCGGCGGCCGGGCCGAAGGTGCCGGCCGCGGCCAGGCGGGATCGTCTCACCAGCGTCACCGCAGGGCCGCACGTGGTGTTCCGGAGCACGGCGCGGGGCGAGGGGTACGGCCAGGTCGCGCTCGTTCCGCTGTCCGCACCCGACGGCCCCCGCACCTTCACGCCCGCGTCGTGCGACCGCGTGTATGCCGCCGCAGGCCAGACGATCTGCCTCACCGCCAGACGCGGCCTGGTCACCACGTACCAGGCGAAGCTGCTCGACGCGGAGTGGGCTCCGCGGCGGGATCTCCCGCTCACCGGCGTCCCGAGCCGGGCGCGGCTCTCCCGGGACGGAACGCTGGTCGCCACGACGAGCTTCGTCTCAGGCGACTCGTACGCCAATCCCGGCCAGTTCTCGACGCGCACGGTGGTCAGCCGGATGGACGGTGCGACCATCGGCGACATCGAGAAGTTCGCGCTGGTGGTCAAGGGCCGGACCGTCGCGGCGGCCGACAAGAACATGTGGGGCGTGACGTTCGCCGACGACGATCTGTTCTACGCGACCGCGTCCTCGGGAGACAGGACGTGGCTCGTGAAGGGCAGTCTGGCGGCCCGGCGACTGACCGCACTGCGCGAAGATGTCGAGTGTCCGTCGTTGTCGCCCGACGGCACGCGGATCGCCTTCAAGAAGCACGGTGACCTGCCACCGGGACAGTGGCGGCTCGCGGTGGTCGAGATCGCCACCGGCAGGGAGACCCTTCTCGCGGAGACACGCAGTGTCGACGACCAGCCCGAATGGCTCGACGACACCCATGTCCTGTACGGGCTTCCCCGGAGCGGCACCGACGGCGCCGCCGCGACCAGCGACGTCTGGAGCGTGCCCGCGGACGGCAGCGGCAGCCCGAGTGTCCTCATCCACGACGCCTGGTCTCCGGCCGTGGTGCGCTAGCGAAGGCAGGCAGGATCGGCATGAAGATCATCGTTTACCCGCACGCCATGAACGTCGGGGGCAGCCAGCTCAACGCCATCGAGTTGGGCGCTGCCGTACGGGATCTCGGTCACGAGGTCGCCGTGCTGGGCGACGAGGGGCCACTCGCGGCCCGGGTCGAGGCGCTCGGTCTGGAACTGCTGCCCGTCAGCGCCCGCCGCCGGCGCCCCTCCCCGACCGTCGCCGCGAAGCTCCGCCGGCTCGTCCGGGCGCGTGGGATCGACGTGGTCCACGGCTACGAATGGCCACCCGCGCTGGACGCGGCCGCGGCGGTTCTTCCCGGCGACCGGGCTGCCGCCGTCTGCACCGTGATGTCCATGGCCGTCGCCCCGTTCCTGCCCGCGTCCATGCCGCTGGTGGTGGGCACCCGCGCGTTGCAGATACACACGGCCGCGCGCCGGCCCGGACCGGTGCATCTCATCGAGCCTCCGGTCGACACGGTCGACAACGCGCCGGGCCACCCGACGGGGGAGTTCCGCGCCGATCACGGGCTGCACGCCGATCTCGGCGAGGAACGGCCTCTCGACCTGGTCGTGGTGAGCCGGCTCGCCCCGCAGCTCAAGCTGGAAGGCATCCTCACCGCGATCGACGTGGTCGGCGCGCTCGCCCGGCGACGGCCGGTACGCCTGGTCATCGTCGGCGACGGTGTGGCCCGCGAGACGGTCGAGCAACGCGCGGCGCGGGCCAACGCGCAGGCGGGGCGACGGGCGGTGGTGCTCACCGGGGAACTGCTCGACCCGCGGCCCGCCTACGCCGCGGCCGACATCGTTCTCGGCATGGGCGGGTCGGCCCTGCGTGCGCTCGCCTTCGGCCGCCCGCTCATCGTCCAGGGCGAGGGCGGCTTCTGGGAACTGCTCACCCCCGAGAGCTGCGACCTGTTCCTGCACCAGGGGTGGTACGGCGTGGGCGATGGCACAGCCGGCGGTGACCGGCTGCACGGCATCCTGCGTCGGCTGCTCGACGACGCCACGTTGCGGCAGACCCTCGGTGCGTACGGGCGCGATCTGGTGGTGCGACGGTTCAGCCTGCAGCGGGCGGCGCGTCTGCAGGAGCAGATCTACGAGGAAGCTGTGGCGCGGCGGGCCTCCGCTCGCGAGTCCGCCGCTGCTCGGGAGTATCTGCGCGCCCTCGCCGGCGTCGGCTCCCACAAGGTGCGCCGGCGGGTCGAGTCGCTCCGTGGATCCGCGGCGCGGGACGACTTCAACGCCGCCACCCTCGCGGCCGCCTCGCTCAGGCAGCAGCAACGGCAGCCGGCCCGACAGGACGTGGTCGAATCCGGCGTCGAGTCAGGCGCGGAGGGCTAGTTGGGCCTCGGCTGCCGGCTCGGGCTCGGCGGCACCGACGGCGCGCAGTGACCGCAGCACGTCGCGCTTCTGGTAGACCAGCAGGACGATCGCGGACATCCCGACGAGGCCGGCGAGCACGAGTGCGAGCAGGTCGTGCCGCATGCCACCACTGATCACGAAGACGATCACCCCGACGGCCGCCGCGCCCAGGACCGGCCGGATCATCTGCGCCGCGAACGGCCCGGCCCGGACGCCGGTCCGGTTGAGTTCGAACAGATAGATCGGGAGCACCACGAGCAGCCCCACGACCAGCTGCGCGATGCCCGCGCCGGGCAGTTCCCAGAGCGTGGCGCCGACGTAGAGGGCGGGAACGAGCGCGGCCAGCCAGATCACCTGCGCCGTGAAGACCACCCGGCTGCTGGCGAGCACGACGAAGTAGTCGTAGATCAGCTCGAAGATGATCCGCAACGCGGCGAGCAGTCCGAGCCAGGGCAGCACGGTGGCGGCGGGCTGCCACACGGACCCGTAGACGAATCTGACCAGGGGCTCCGCCGCGGCCGACAGCAGCACGCAGGCGGGCAGCGTGACAGCGACGAGCAACCCGGCGGTCGACAGGAAGGTCCGGTGCATGACGGGCCGGTCGTTCTGCAGTCGGGACAGCGCCGCCGGAGCCACTGCCCGCACCGGTGAGGAGAAGATGCTGATCGGCCAGCCCGCCAGGTTGGAGGCCAGTACGTAGTAGCCGAGCGGTACCGGTCCGAGCACCGCGCCGACGAGCAGCCGGTCCACGTTGTTGACGGTGAAGACCAGGATGCTGGAACCCGCGAGCGGGAGTCCGAAGCGCATCAGCTCACGCGCCTTTGCACGGTCCAGTCCGAACCGCATCGACCCCCACTCGAAACGGACCAGCAGGAGCCCGCCGGCGAGCGCGCCGGTGAGCCGTCCGACCGCCAGGCTCATGGCACCCAGGCCGGAGATGGCGAGGGCGATCGAGGTGAGCGAGCCGGTCCAGTGGGTGACCTGGTCGACGATGGTCTTGCGGTCCTGGCGGAACTTGCGTTGCAACATCGCGGCCGGCGTCGCCAGCAGGCCGTCGAGAATGACACTGACAGCGAGCAGGCGGACCACGGGGGTGGCGCCCGGCTCCCCCATCGCCGAGGCGAACGCCGGCGCGCCCAGAAAACAGGCGACGTAGACCAGAACGCTGGAGATGACCGAGATCGTGGCCACGGTGGGTGCGATCTCCCGGGGGTCGCCGGGCCAACGCACGATCGCCAGGCTGACGCCGAGTTCGTTGAAGCTGAGCACGGCCATGAGCGCCACGGTGGCCACCGCGAACGTGCCGAACTCCGCCGGCCCGAGCAGGCGGGCGATCGCGATCCCGATGGCCAGGGTACTGAGCCGCCCCAGCGCGGTACTGGCGAAGCTCCAGCCCAGCGCCCGACCGGCCCGACCGTACAACGAGCCGTCTTCGCTGACCTTCAGCCTCATACCCTCACCTTGGTCACCAGGTCGTCGTGGCACCCGCCCGCGCGAACCCACCGGCGGGCTGATCCCGTCAGCCGGCCCGCGGTCCAGCCAACTGAATCAGCCCGGTGAGCACTACGGGGTCCGGAACATGACATCCACCCAGTAGTTGTGCGGGGTCCCCTCGCTCGGATAGGCCGAACCTGCGCCGTAGCGGTATACGCCGCCGTTGGCCGAGGCGTGGAGCGGAGGCCGGTCGAGAGGGTTGTTGAAGGCGCCGACGGTCACCGCGTAGTAGCCGACCATCGTGTGATACGAGGCCACGTAGGTGGTCCCCGCCGTGATCGCGATCGGCTGAGCGAAGGTCACCGTCTGCCAGCCCGATCCGGACTCGTTCTGGAACGTCCCGCTGGCCAGCAGCTGCCCACCGGTCGTCCACAGCGAACCGGTGTGCACTCCGGTGTTCGCCGGGCCCTTGTAGAACCGCACACCGGTCACCACCCCGTTCACGTCGGACCGGAACCGGACCCCGACCTCCACCGCGGACCTGTCGTTCCAGTTCGCCGACGCGGGATTGTCGGCCGGGGTGAAGATGGTGACCGACCCGTCCGTGGGCCACGGCGGCGTTGTGGCGGTCGGGCTCGGCGTCGGGGACGGCGAGGGACTCGGCGACGGTGATCCGCTGGGACCCGGCGTGGGCCCACCTCCATCGGAGACGAACAGTGGCTCGACCCAGTAGTTGCTGGAGTTGTACGACTCGGTCGGGAAACCGGAGCTGGCGGCGTACTGGTAGACACCGTTGCTCCCCGCCGGGGCGGTGAGCGGCCCGTTGGTGTGTGGCGCGACGAAGAAGTTGCCGTCGGCGGCGTAGTGGCCTTCCGGCGCGAAGTAGGACACCACGTAGGTCGTGCCGGCCGTGATCGTCACCGGAGTGGCGAAGCGGGCGGTCTGCCAGCCCACTCCGGCGCTGTCCGGGAAGGTGACCCGCGCGAGCAGCGTCCCACTGGCCGACCAGAGGCTGCCGGTGTGCGGACCGGTGTTACCCGGTCCCTGGTAGAACCGCACACCCACGACCGAGCCGCCGGTCGACGCCACGAACTTCACACCGAGCTCCACCGACCTGGTGTCGTTGACGCTCGTCTCGCCGGGTACGGCGTCGGTCCCGAAGAGCTTGGCGACCGACGGGTCCAAGGCGGTGGTGAACGACCAGGTCCGCGGCGACTCCATGGCCTGGCCCTGGGTGTCCCCGGCCTGCACGCTCGCCCGGTAGACCTGTTCCGAGGCCAACACGGCCGCCGGTGTGAACGTCGCCGTCTTCGTGGCGCTGTCGTAGGAGGTGCTCCCGGCGACCGCACCGCCGCCGTCAGCGGTCAGGTTGAACTGGATCGTCGCGGGGTTCACCGCCTTGGAGAACACCACCGAGGGCCGCGTCGTGACCGGCACGTCGGTCGAATCCGGCAGCGGCAACGCCGACACCACCACCGGTCCCGCCGCGTTGCTGGACGTGAAGAGCACGTCCACGTAGTAGTTGGTGTCCTTGTAGCTGGCCGCGGGGAAACCGGCGCCCTCCCGGTAGACCCCGTTGCCGCCCGCACCCAGAGACCGTGGGGCGGTCAGCGGCGCCGAGACGAAGTCGGCCGCGGTGAAGAAGGACTGCTCGGCGGCGTAGTGCCCGTTGGGCGCGTAGTACGACGCGACGTACGTGGTGAAGGCGGTGACCGCCACCGGTGTCCCGAACGTGACCTGCTGCCATCCCGAGCCGGTCTCACCGGTGAACGTCGCTCTGGCCAACCGGCTGCCACCGCTCGACCAGAGGCTCCCGACATGCGTTCCGGTGTTGGTCGTGCCCTTGTAGAAGCGGATGCCGGTGATGAAGCCGTCGGTCTGCGGCTTGAACTTGACGCCGAGTTCGTACCCGCCGCCGTCGGCGACCGTCGGCGTCGGCGGGACGCGGGCACCGAAGATCGTGCTCGGTCCGGTCAGGTTCAACGAGAGGGTGGCCGGCTGCCCGATGTTGACGCTGTCGTCGATCGCCCGGACGAGGATGGCCTGGGTGCCCGCCCCGTTGCTGTAGAAGGGGTAGGACCAGGAGGTGGTGCCGGTGGCGGGGTGCCAGCTCGTGCCACCGTCGGTGGACACCTCGACCCCGGCGACCCGCCCACCGCCGGTGTCGCCGGCGGTGCCTTGGACGGTGACCTGGCTCCCGTTGGTCACGGAGGCGCCGGATGCCGGCGACGTGATCGTCGTCGTCGGCGCGATCGAGTCGGTGGAGGCGGTCGGGGTGACGAGCCCGCTCATCCTGGTGGCGGGTTGGGCGCCCATGTCGGCCAGGAGGTTGAGCGTTGCCTGTTGCATCCGCGGATCGGCCGGTTCCACCGTCCCGTCGTGCTGCTCGTCCAGGCCCCACGCCCACTGGATGGTGCCGGCCGAGAAGACCAGGGCGCCGCTGTCGGCGCGGTAGAGGGTGAGGTGGTGGGTCGTCGTGCCCGGGGTCACGGTGTTGCCGTAGTCGCGCAGGTATTCCGGCGTCGGTCCGACCGTGGTCGAGAGACGGATCAGGCCGGCGGGCCGGAAGCCGTTGTCGAGATCCTCGTTGGACTCGTAGCCCACCGTGTGCGGTGCGAGCGTGGCCGTCTGCCCGGCGGCGAGCGAGGCCAGGCCGGTGTCTCGCCACAACCGGTACTTGCCCTGCTCGGCCGGCACCTGGACGGCCAGGTCGGTGGAGTTGGACATGTAGGCGGTGCCGGTCAGCGCATTCTCCGGTCGGCCACCGTTCGACGGCGGGCTGAACCGGGGGTCACGCCAGGTACCCGTCCATTCGGCGGCCGGGTCGATCTTCGCGTTGTTCCACGTCTCCTTGTAGCAGACCAGGGTGCGATACGCCGTCGCGGAGCCGTCCTTGCTGGTCTCCCACCGGGTTCGCCAGTAGCTCTCGTTGCCGCTGAAGAAGGCGAGGTTCACGCCGGCGTCCCGAGCGGCCTCGACGTTGGCCCGCTGCTGGCCCGACCAGTACTCGTCGTGGCCCACCGACAGGAACACCTGGTGGTTCTTGATGAGCTCGCCGCGCCGGTCCGAGTCCACGTTGGTGGTGTAGCTGACGTCGTAGCCGTTGCGCTCGAGGAAGCGCAACATCGGGTACTCGTTGCTGAACAGGAAGTCCTCGGGGTTGTTCCCACGGGTGCCGAACGGACGGTTGTAACTGACCTTGTAAGCGCGTCCGTTGTTGCCACCGTGGTAGAAGTTCGAGCCGCCGTACATGTTGTAGGCGTGCCAGGTGGCGTCGGAGGTCTGGAGGAACAGCGCGGAGGTGCTGCTGTCGTCCCGCACGATGAAGGTGATGTGGCTGGTGTCGCCGTTGTCCGGACGCCTGAGCTTGGCGATGAAGACGCCCGACACCGTATTGGAGGGCACGGTCCAGGACGCGGAGACCGCCCAGACGCCGCAGTCGTAGATCTCGGTCGCCGGATCGGTGATGCAGGCCGGCTGGGATTGTGGAAGCTGCGCCGAGGGGGTGACGCTCGTGATCTTCCTGGCGCCGTTGCCGCCGTACCACCCCAGCCGGTAGATGTCGATCGTGTACGCCGACGCCGTCGTTTTGATCTTGAAGTTGATGGTCTGGCCGCGGTTGACGCTGATGTCGGTGGCGAACCCCTGAATGGAATCGTCGCCGGCTTCGAAGATGTCCCATTCCGCGGGGGGCGAACCGCTCTTGCTGTTCTCGCAGACGACCGGATTGACCAGCGGCGCGCACGGATCGGTGGCCGCGGTGGCCGACCCGGCCGTGATCCCGCTGGCGACCAGGGCCACCGCGAGGAATCCGCCACCGACAGCGAGCCGGATTCGGAATCGGGCGCCGGCGAAGCGGGCCGCACCAGGAACGGTTCTACGCGATGTACGGAAAGATGACTCGGTTTCCGACAGTTCGTCGTGCCACTGCTGCCGCCACCAGATCATGAACGGTCCACCCCCTCACTGCCACCCGGAAACCCACACTTCGCCGCTAACTCTAGGATCAGCCGGACCATAGCCAGTGGGAGAACCGCGCCACAATGCCGATTACGCCATGGGTCGCGTCAGGGTGGACGAGACGCCCTCCGCCGTTCGGTTCGCCATTTCCCACATCGGACTCCGACGGATTCGGTGACCGCATGGCGGACGGGCAACGCACCAAAAAGATCCAGTTAGTTGTTTCCGCAGGCGGCGGAGGTCGGGCAGCCGGATCGAGTAGTTATTCGAATCGATAAGCGGTCCGGTGCGGCAGCTGGGCCGAGGCCGCTCCGCTAATCCATGACACCCGGGCCGGTGGTCCGCACCTGTCTTGACGGATGCAGCAGCCGCCACATGGCGCCCGCGCAGCCGGTGAGCACGGCGAGCACTCCACTGAAGGTCGTGAAGGCCAGAGCGTCGAAGGTGCCCTCGGCCACCATGGCGATCACCTGCACCGCGATGAGGCAGCCGCAGAGGTGCCGGTCCGCCACCACGGTGGCCCGCCGATAGGCGATGACGGCGAGCACGATCGCGGTGAGGTGCAGGCCGGCGAGCGTGGCGATCCCCACGACGCCGCCGCTGACCGCCTGCCCCAGCCACTGGTTGTCCAGGAAGGTGTAGAGGGTCGGGATGAAGGTCCCCTGCCCGCGGCCGAACCACGGCCGTTGGCTGAAGAAATACCCGACGATCTCGTAGTCGTCCTTGCGACCCTGCACGCTGGGATCGCTGTTCCAGCCGTAGAACAGTCCGGCGACCGAGCCGAGCATGCCGGGCCGGACCACCATCATGGCGGCCAGCAGCCCGAAGAAGGGCAGCACGAGGTTGTAGCGGACTCGCCAGGACCACACCGGCAGCATGACCACCATGCCGACGACCAGCGCCAGGGTCCCGGTGCGGGACTGGGTCATCGGGATCACGGCCAGGATCGTCACGGCGGCGACGGCCCCCCATTGGCGGACCGCGCGCGACGCGGCGAACCGGGCGACGTGCACGGCGAAGGGCAGCACCATGGCCATCACCGCGGCGAATTCGATGTAGTGCGCAGCCGTGCTCGCCACGCCGAGACGCTCCGAACCTGCCGCCGGGATCCCGGTGCCGTAGTCGCTCAGCGAAATCAGCCCCGGGACCCGGATGTACACGGTCAGATCCAGCGCCAGGGTCGACTGGAGCACCCCGATCGCGGCCATCCCGGCGGCAGCGAACACCAGAGTCTGGATGACGCCGTCGATCCGACGGCGGTTCGGCACACCGTCGGCAAAGGCCACCATCGGCCCGAGGAATGCCAGCGCACCGAGCAGGGCACGCTCTGCCCCGCTCGCCTCGATGCTGGGCATGCCGCGGTACAGGCCCGCGACGTACGAGGCCAGGTAGCTCGTGAAATATGCGATGGCGGCCCAACGCAGCGGTTGGGGACCACGCGTGGCCAGGCGCTGATGGGTACGGGACAGCATCCAGATGGTCGCCAGCGCGGCGCCCATCAGCGTCGCGGGGCGGCCGAGATCGCTGAACTGCGGGACGACCAGCCCCGCGGGAAGCAGAAGCGCCAGCGTCGCCAGGAGGCTGAGCAGGAAAGCCACGTCAACCAGGTGGCGGCGCTGCCGCGACGCGTACGTTCCGGCGTCGAGCCGGGACGGATCAAAATCGACCGAAGTGACGGTCAAAGCCGGTCCGCCCCATGCGGCCCCTCGTCGCCACGCACGGCCGGACGGTGCAGTCGGTCGGTCCCGGCGAAAGGCAGGACAGAGGAATTGTCCCGCGGCACGGCAGGGCCGGCGGTGGCGGGCGGCGCGTCACGCCTCGACCGCCGGTAGTCGAGCACTGTGGTGGCCTCGTCGACCGCGGCCCGCGGCGCGGCGTCGGGGCCTGCGGACGGACCGTGGCCGCTCCGGTGGTCGGCTCGCCCGGCTGCCTGCCCGGCAGCCGTGGGCGGTGCTGACCACGGCCACGCCGGTGCGGGCTGGGACCGCTCCACCGGCAGCCCCGGACGCCTGATCCACGGGGACTGGGTGAGGTCGTCCTGGTCCCCCACCGGCGGCCTGTCGCGGCTGCCGCCCGACCGAGGCACAGGCGGGCCGGCCGCGGTTCCGGTTGGTCGGCGGCGCAGAGCATCCACGCCCAGGCAGATCGAGACCGTGAGAATCAGACCGATCGCCACGACGACGATGAGCATGCGCTTCTTCGCCGAACTGAGCACCTCGATGTTCTGCCCCGAGTCGAGCACCTCAGCGGTGATCGCCTCCCCGCCGTCGACCCCGTACGGCGCCTGAAGCCGCCTCAGCTGCTGGCCGAGCAACCCGATCAGGCGGTCCAGGGTCGCCCGGGCCTTCTCCGGGCTGGGGGCCACCACCTCGGCCTCAACGATCGGCAGCTGCGTCCCACCGATCGTCACAGTGAACTCCTCGGAAAAGCCCGCCCTGGCGAACTCTCGCTTCACATCGGCCCGCCCGGCGTAGATCACCAGCGCATCCGCGAGCGAGTAGACGTTCCAGGGGCTCACCGTCTGGGGCGCCGTGGTCGCCTTCGGATCAACCGCTCGCTGCTGGCTCGGGGGCAGCAGCGTGAGGTGCCCGGTCGCCTGATAGTCGGAACGGACCGTGGAGACGACGTAGAACGCCACCAGTGCGCTCACCAACAGCATGGGCAACGCGATCCAACGACGGCGCCACAGCACCTTGGTGACATCCCAGAGATCCATTCGGCCCTCCGTCGGCCCCGCGAAAATTTTGTCGTGCGTAGACGACGCTGGCAATGCCGGCCGAAGTGTCAATCCCCCACCGCCGCAGCGATCCGGGCACCATCATGCCCCGTGACGGGCCTCCGCGGTAACACCCGAACCGCCCTGTCGCAAAACCGACGAAGGATTGTGAGTCGTCGAGCGACGGGGAGAATTTCGCACGATCCCCCGTTATCAGGAGCGAGGATAGCCGGATGCGCATCGGATTTGCCTGTCTGTGGGATTCACACGCCCCGTCCACCTGGTCCGGCACCCCGTGGCACCTCCGTGCGGCGCTGCGCCGGCAGGCCGACATCGCCGACGTGGGGGTGGAGGTGCCGCAACCAACGCGGCTGGCGCTGTCGGCCATGCACCCGCGCTGGCGGAACGGTCGACTGAGCACCATGTGGGAGCAGTCCAGGACCGGGGACGCGTACTGCCGGATCAAGATTCGGGGCCGAGCGAGGCGGCTCGGCTGCGACGCGGTGCTGCAGATCCAGGACCTGACACCGCTGGATGTGCCGTACTTCGTCTACCAGGACATGAGCTTCGACGCGCTCATCAACCTGGTCGATGCCGGCCAGCCGATCTTCCGGCGACTGTCCCGGGATGAACTGTTCCGCCGGCGCGAGCGACAACACCGGGTGTACGAGCGGGCGGCCGGTGTCTTCGCGATGAGCCACTGGCTCGCTCGCAGCCTGGTCGAGGACTCCCACCTGCCCGCGACGAAGGTGCATGTCCTGCACCCGGGACTGCACCTGGACACGCGGGCCGGGTTCGCCGCCGACCAGCCACCACCGGTCCGGCCCGGACCACGGCGACGGCTGCTCTTCGTCGGCCGCACCTTCCACAGCAAGGGTGGGGATCTCGCGGTGGAGGCGCTGCGCATCCTGCGGCGGGACGTCGACCCGGCCATCACGCTCACCGTGGCCGGACCGCCGAGCTGGCCGCTTCCCGGGCAGGTACCCGACGGCGTCGACTTCCGGGGTGCGATCTCGCGCCACGAGGTGGCCGTCCTCTATGACACGCACGACCTGTTCGTGCTGCCCACGCGCATCGAAGGCTTCGGCCTCGTGTTCGCCGAAGCGCTCGCGCGCGGCCTGCCATGCGTCGGTCGCGACGCCTTCGCCATGCCCGAGATGATCAGGCCCGGTGTCAACGGCGGGCTTCTCAGTAAGGACGACCCGGCCGAACTCGCCAGTCTGATCGCCACGATCCTCGGCGATGACCGAATCTATTCAAGCTGCCACGCCGGCTCGTCCGAAGTGGCCTCTTGGTTCTCCTGGGATCGGTCGGCCGGCGAGGCAATCAACACGATCGCAACGACTCTCGGCCGAACAGCCACAACAACATCCACCCCCCGTCGAAACCTGTAAGCAAGCCGACACGCCGCGTACGCGAATGTACTTGCTGTCGAGCGGTGCCTAGATGAACGTGAGCACGTACTCCATTCTCATCCGTCACGGCGAGGACGGTCGGCCAACAAATGAGCCGGCCGCTCGACGAGGGGAGCCGAGTTGCGTGCAACGGAAACCAGCCCGAATGGCCGCGTAAGACGGCCGAACGTCACCATTCTCATCGCGAACCTCCCCGCCGAGCGAGATCGGCGCGTCATTCGTGAATGCCTCTCGCTCGAGGAGAACGGGTACGACGTGACCGTGATCGCGCCACGCGGCGAAAAGGGCCTGCGCGTTCTGCCCGGCAGCCGGAACACCCGACTCAAGCCCTACCCAATTCCGGTCTACGGCTCCGGGTTGCTGTCGTTCGCGATCGAGTTCGCCTGGTCATTCCTGTGCATCACGGTGCGCCTGCTCGGCGAGATCTGCCACGGACGGGCACAGGCCGTGCAGGTGTGCAACCCGCCGGATGTCTACTGGCCGCTCGCGCTGCTGCTGCGCGCACTGGGCCGGCCATGGGTGTTCGATCACCACGACCTGTGTCCGGAGATCTACGCCACGCGCAGCGACGGCCGGCCCAACCCCCTCGTGTACCGGACCCTCGTCGCCCTGGAGTGGCTGACCCTGCGCACCGCGACCGCGGTGGTGGCGACCAACGAGTCGTTCCGGGCGAACGCCCTGCGTCGCGGGGTCGCGCCCGACAAGGTGACCGTCGTCCGCAACGGGCCCGCCAGCCGGGAGATCGCACCAGGCCCGGCCCCGGTGGAGACGGAGGGCGGCGTCCACCACATCGTGTATCTCGGCGTACTCGGCAAGCAGGACCACGTCGCCGGGGTCGTCCACAGCGCGGCGGAGCTGGCTCGGCTCCGGGGACGCAGCGGCTGGCGGGTCACCATCGCCGGCGACGGCGAGACCCTGGCGGAACTGCGGGAGCTCGCCGACACGCTGGGCCTGGCCGATCTGGTCGAGTTCCCCGGCTGGTTGGACGGTCCGCAGGTGGACGCCCTGCTGCAGAGCGCCACCGTCGCGATCCAGCCCGACCTGCCGACGCAGATGAACGACCTGTCGACAATGGCCAAGACGGTGGAGTATGTCAGCCGGGGCGTGCCGGTGGTGGCGGTGGACCTCGTGGAGACGAGACGTACCGCGGGCGAGGCGGCGGCGTACGTGCCGACCGGCGATCCGGCCGAGATCGCGGCCGCGGTCGACGCGCTGCTCTCTGATCCGCAGCGACGCGCCGCCATGCGCCGGACAGCGCTTGCGCGCTTCGCCGAAGAGCTGTCGTGGGAGCACCAGAGCGTCGCGTACGCGGCCGTGTGGAGGCGGGTGCTTCCCCACCGTCAGCCGGCTTCCGCTGTGGTGTCCGCCTCCGCGTCCGACACGGTGTCCGTGCCCGCCGGGCCGGAGCCGTCGCCGACCGTGGAGCCGGTGCGCCGGTGACGACGAGCGTGGTGATCGCCGCCCACAACGAGGCGCGAGTGCTGGGCCGGTGCCTCGACACGGTGCTCGCCGACGCCGAGCCGGACGAGCTCGAGGTGATCGTGGTGGCCAACGGCTGTACCGACAGCACCGTGGACGTGGCGCGCCGGCGTCGCGGTGTGCGGGTCGTCGTCCTGGCGGACGCGTCGAAGGCGGGCGCGCTCAACGCCGGGGATGCGGCGGCGACGGGCTTTCCGCGTGTCTATCTGGACGCCGATGTGGCGGTCACCGCGGCGGGCCTGCGCGTGCTCGCCGCGGCGCTCGAGGAGCCGGGGGTGAGGGCGGTCACCGCGCGCCGTGAACTCGACACCGCCGGCTCGTCGATGGCCGTGCGCGGCTACTACGCCATCAACCGCCACCTGCCCGCATTCCGGGGTGCCCTCTTCGGCCGCGGCGTCGTCATGCTCGACGCATCGGCGCGAGCCCGCTTCGACCGCTTTCCGGCGATCATCGCCGACGACCTGTTCCTCGATTCCCTGTTCGCTCCGCAGGAGCGGCGTGAGGTGGCGGCCGTGGCCAGTCGGGTGGTGGTCCCCCGGCACGCCCGCGACCTGGTCCGGCGGCTGGCACGGGTGCGGACGGGCAACCGGGCCCTGCGGGCCACCTCCGCCGGCGTCCGCCCACCGGTCCGGTCCTCGTGGCTGCGCGATGTCACACTGCCACGCCCGTGGCTGCTGCCGGCCGCCGTCTGCTACGTCGGCATCATCGCCGCCGCCGAACTGCAGGCGCGGCGGGGAGTCGGCTGGGCGAAGGACGAGTCCTCGCGGGGGGTGGCGTCGTGACGCCGAGCGTGAGCGTGCTGATGGTGTCCTATCAGACCCGCGAGCTGACTCTGCGTGCGCTCCGCGGTCTGCGCGACACCTGCGTCGACACGCCGTACGAGGTGGTGGTGGTCGACAATGCCTCCACCGACGGCGCCGCGGAGGCGGTGGCCGCTGCCTTCCCTTCGGCGACGGTGGACCGCCTGTCGGTCAATGTGGGTTTCGGCCGGGCCGTCAATCGGGCCGCGACTCATGCCCGGGGTGAGTGGCTGCTGCTGATGAACCCGGACACCGAGCCCGTCGGGGATGTCGTCACCGCCCTCGTCGCCCATGCGGCGGAGCACCCGGAGCACGGCATCTACACCGGCCGCACCCTGCACGTCGACGGCACCGACGACTTCCGCTCCTGCTTCGCGCTGCCCAGCCTGCGTGGCTATCTGGCGTTCGCGCTGGGTCTTTCCACGATCGGTCGGCGGGTGCGCTGGTTGGGCCGCTGGTTCAACCCGGAGGAGCTGCCCGGCTACGACCGGACCCAGCCGCGCGAGGTGCCGGCCGTCTCCGGCTGCCTCATGCTGATCCGCCGCGATCTCTTCACCGAGCTGGGTGGGTTCACGCCGGACTATTTCATGTACAGCGAGGACATCGATCTGTGCACCCGGTCCGCCGCGCTCGGCGCCTCCCCCGTGCTCGTGCCCCACGCCCGCCTGCGGCACCTCGGCGGAGCCTCCTCCTCCACCTCGAACAAGACCATGATGGTGCTGCGCGGGAAGTGTACGTACGTGCGGCTGCACTGGCCCCGACGCCGGGCGGCTGCCGCGCGGGCGCTGCTCGTGGTGGGCGTCGGCCTGCGTGCGTCCATCGGGGCCCTGCTGCGACGCGAGAGCGCGTGGCGGACGGTGTGGCGCAACCGCGGGGCGTGGTTGCCGGGCTGGCCGGCAGTGCCGGGCGCCGGGATCGAGCCGGGCAGGACGATCACCCCGGGTACCGCGACGGCCACGCCGGTCAGCCCGCGCTGACCGGCGTCTGCTCCTCGGCGGCCACGGCGAGGTTGACCAGGAAGCCCACGGTGGCGGCGTCGGCGCCGTGACGGCCGGCGAGCAGGCCGTTGAGCCATTCCTCGCGCACGATTCCGATCCGCAGCGCCGGCTCCGCGAGCTCCGGATGCTCCCGCCAGTGACTGACCACGAGATCGGCGAGCGCCGGGGTGCCGGCGGCAGTCTGCGCCTCACGGCGGGCGAACTGGAGAAGCTTCTCCCCGCCACGCCGTAGGTACCTGGCCACGGAGTATTCGGCGAGCGCCCGGGGCACGTAGCGGCGGGGCAGGCGCTTCGGTCGTACGCCGGTGGCGAGCGGCACGAGGGCCAGGTCGCGGTCGAGCCGCTCCAGAACCCGGGCCGCGAAACCGGATCCGCCACGGACGGAGGGCGGCACCGTGTGGGCGATGGCGAGAAACCGCGGGTCGAGGTAGATGCTCACGATGGTGCGGTCCAGGCAGGCCCCGGAGAAGTTGATACCGACCCAGCGGTGCACCCGCTCGTTCAGGAAGAAGTGGTCGATCGCGGTGAGCCAGTCGGTGTCGTAGGCGGCGAAGGCGGCGCGGATCTCGGCGATCCCCTGAGCCTGCGCCCGCTCGGCGAAGTGCGGCACGAGCGCATCCGGGTTGACGGCTTCGTTCGTCATGAACCACCACCGCGCCAGCCGGTCGACCAGCGCCGGATCGGGCCGCGGGTGCTGCCGCTGTCCCATGTGGTAGCTACCGCGGGAGATCTCGCCCCCCTGCCCGTTGATCCGTACCCCCGGCTCGACCTGGCTCTCCACCCAGTCCAGCACGCCGAGCGCGACGGGGTTGCCGACGGTGTCGTGACGCCGGGCCGCGGCCATGACGAGTTCGTACGCGGCGGAAGGCGGTAGCGCGCCCAGCCGGGCGAGGTCGATGACCTGGTGACGCGTGCCGTAGCGCGTGGCGAGGGCACCGGCGATCGCGGCGTCGGCGCTACCCGGGGCGGCAAGGGTGAGGGTGCGCAGACCGGCGCGGCGCGCCGGCGGGACGGCGGCGAAGAGCAACCGGCTGTCGAATCCGCCGGACAGTTCGAAGACGGTGTCGGGGTGCCGATCAAGGCAACGCTCGACCGAGCCGCGCAGCAGGTCGGCCATGGCGGTGACCGCGTCGGCGGGGTGCGGCTCGTCGGCGGCGGCTGCCGCGTACCGACTGATCTCCAGGACGCCCTTCGCCAATCCGGTGCGGGTGCCCGCCGGCAGCTTCCGCACGCCCTGGAACGGCGTGGCCTCGCCGAGATAGAAGCCGGTGACGGCGAACGCGGCCAGCGCGGAATCGTCCACCGGAGCACCCGCGAGGCGGGCGAGCTCCAGCGCGGAGGTCGAGACGGCCGCCCAGCCCTCGCCCTGCACGGAGTAGAGGTGACGCAGGCCGACATGGTCGACGGCGGCGACGAACTCCGTGGCGGTCAGCGCCGCCGCGGCGAACGGAGCGGCCAACTGCCCCAGCGCCGCGCCGGACAGCAGCCGCGCGGCCAGTTCGGTCGAGTCGACCGGCCGGAAGTCGTGATCGCGCGGCCCCCGAGAGAGCGCGAAGACCTGCACGTCGAGGCCGGACGCGGAACCCGGCTCCGCGGCCCGGGTCCAGACCTTGCCACCGTCGAAGGTGTGGCACTCGGCCAGCCCACCGAAGGGCGCGACCGGGCTCGGCGCCGTGCATCCGGGCGCGGCCGTCACCGCCAGCAGGTCCCTGCAGAAGTGCACGTGTCCTCCTCGGTGCCGACCCCGGACAGCCGACTCTATCCATGCGTCGGGGTCCTGACCGGCGAACCGTCGGGACAGATATCCGACTTCGGAAATGCGCTGGTCATACCGCACCGCTGGTTAGGGTGAAGCCCTCGGACCAGGCGGGAGGCATCGGTGACCACTGGCTCGACCAGGACGGCCGGCTACCAAATGGCCCGTGCGGCGGGACGTTATCTGACCCGCCCGGTCGGCACGATCCGCGCGGTCGCGACGGACGCTCCGCACGTCGTGCTCACGTACGACGACGGCCCGGATCCCAAGGGCACGCCGCTCGTGCTCGAGGCCCTCGCCGACTTCGGCGCCACCGCCACCTTCTTCGTCCTTGTCGGACGGGCCCGCCGCCACCCCGATCTGCTCGCCGAGCTGATCGCAGCCGGGCACGAGGTCGCCCTGCACGGCCTCGACCACGTCCGTCTCACCGGCGTTCCGGTACCCGAGGTGCTGCGACGCACCCAGGCCGGCCGGGCGGAGTTGGAGGACCTGACGGGGACGCCCGTACGCTGGTTCCGAGCGCCGTACGGTGCGTTGCTGCTGCCCCACTGGCGCGCGGTGCGCCGGGCCGGCCTGATGCCGGTGGTCTGGGGAGCGACGCCCGGCGACTGGCGGCACGTCTCCGAGGAGACCATGGCGCGCGACGCGCTCGCCGCCAGCCGCCCTGGCGCGATCGTGCTCGCCCACGACGGGCACGCCGGGCCGGATGACGGGGTGGACGACGGCCCGCCGCCACCGATCGATCGCGGCCTCCTCGCGACGATGATGCTCACCGGTCTCGACGAGCAGGGCCTCGTCGGGCGGTCGTTGAGCGACGCGCTGTGTCAGGGCACGGCGGCGCGCTGGGCGTGGTTTGTCCGCTAGCTGATCCCGGTCCTCGAAGGGATGTAGATGGCCTCCGAACGCGAGCCGAGGAGCGACCCGGCCACGCTGCCGTGGATCGTGCTCTGCGCCGTCAACCTCTGGACCGGCACGGCTCGCACCGACCGGCACATGGCCACGCAACTCAGCCGCTATGCCCGGGTGCTCTGGGTGGAGCCTCCGGTCTCCGTGGTGACTCCTGCCGCGTCCCGCTATGGTGCGTCACGGGGATTCCGGCCCAGGCTCATCCCCGAGGATCCACGCATCACCCGGCTGGTGACCGTGGCGCAACCGTTCTACACGCGCCGGCTGATCCGGCTCGCCACCCCGGCACTGGTACGCGCGCAGATCCGTTGGGCGCTACGGCGGCTGCGCGTGAGGCCCGCCGCCGTCATCACCTTCTCCGCGACCGACCTGCTCGGGCGCTGGGGCGACGACGTGATCGACGTGCTCTACGCGACCGACGACTTCCTGGCGGGCGCGGACCTGCTCGGCATCAGCGCCGCCGACATCGCCAGGGAGGAGAAGGCGGCCCTGTCCCGCGCCGACCGGATCGTGGCCGTCTCTCCGGTGCTCGCCGACAAATGGCGGGCCCGGGGGGCCGACCCGGTGCTCGTGCCGGGTGGGGTACTGGCCGAGGCGTACGCCGATGTGGAATCGGCGTCGCTGCCGGACGACGTCCGCCTGCCGGCTCCGGTTGCCGGGGTCGTCGGGCACCTTTCCGACCGGATCGACATCGGGCTGCTGGAGGCGGTGGTCGACGGGGGCTCCTCCCTGCTGCTCGTCGGCTCCCGTGACGAGCGGTGGGAGCCCGAGCGCTTCGCGAGGCTCACCGCACACCCCCGCGTGTCGTACGTCGGGCACCGGCCCTTCGCCACGCTCCCGTCATATCTGAAGATGATCGATGTCGGCCTGACGCCGTACGTGGACAACGCCTTCAACCGGGCGTCGTTTCCGCTGAAGACGCTGGAGTACCTCGCGGCGGGCAAGCCGGTGGTGAGCACCGATCTACCTGCGATCCGCTGGCTCGACACCGACCTGATCGAGGTCGCTTCCGCTGCGGCGCAGTTCTCCGCCGCCGTGCGCACGGCGGCGCTTCGCGCCCGACAGCCCGACCTGGTCGCCCGCAGGCGCCTGTTCGCCGCGGGACACTCATGGCCACGGAGGGCGCGGACGGTGGCCGAAGCGATCGGCCTCATCCCGGCCGGCGGAGTCGCGCAGGCGGAAGCGTCCTCGGCCGCCGGCTGAGGCGGACCGGGTGGGATCAGGCATTCGGGGCACGACAGGCGATCAGCGACTTGGTCATGCCGAGGTAGCGCTCCGACCGGATCGTCGAGTCCGGGAAGTAGTGCCGCATCTGCGTCCGGTCGAGCAACTCCGTCCAGAGCACGCTGCGCGTCGCGTCGAGCCGGTTTCCGGCCGGGTTGTACGCCAGCGGCCAACGCTGAGCCAGCCAGGCACGGCCGGCGGTCGGCAGGAACTGCATGCCCGGAGCCAACCAGTGCGGCTCGACCGGAAAGAAGCGGTACGGCGTCTGCACCCAGTGCGCGTCCGCCAGGCTGTGCACCGACTCGGCGAAGCGCAGCCGGCGCTCGTGCCCGCCGACGTGCTCGAGCACGGAATTCGAGAAGACCAGGTCGTAGCGGCGTCTGGCGATGTGCTCGGGCAGGCCGCACGCGTCCCCGTGGTCGAGGGCGGCCCACTCGGGCAGGCCGCCCGACATCGGCTCCAGATTGACCACGTGCACGTGCTTCGGGCGGACCGGCGCCCGAAGCCACGTGTCCAGCCGGCCACCGAGGTCGATCACCGACATGTTGGCGAGGTCGGGAAAGGTCTCACCAAGCCACCGTGCCCGGGCTTCGCGGCGGCGCGCGCCCCACGAATCGGGGGCGTCGACCAGCCGCGATCGCAGCGAACGTACGTTCACGCCGCCGAGATTAGCGGGAAAGTCACCGCCTTGTGGCCGGCCATCGCGATCCGACGGTCAGCATGATCCGGACGTCCGGCCAGGCCGGCTTAGCGGCTGAGTCGGCTGGTGAGCCGGCGGCCGACGCCCGGAGGAGCGGGGCTCGCGCTCACGGACGGCCCAGGGCCCGATACTCCCAACCCGCCGCGCGCCAGCGCGCCGGCTCCAGGGCGTGCCGGCCGTCGACGATACGCCGCTTGCCGACCACGGCGCCCAACGCCGCCGGGTCGATCTCCCGGAACTGGGACCACTCGGTCAGCAGCACCACGACGTCCGCGCCCGAGGCCGCGTCGAAGGTGCTGCGTCCATATTCGAGGGCGGGACAGGCTCGGCGGGCGTTGTCCATGGCAACCGGATCGAACACCCGCACCCGGGCCCCCAGCTGGTGCAGGGTGCTCGCGACATCGAGGGCGGGTGCGTCCCGGATGTCGTCGGAATCCGGCTTGAACGCCGCACCGAGCGCCGCCACCCGGACCCCGCGCAGGTCACCGCCGGCGAGTTCGCGTACCAGATCCACCGTGCGCGCCCGGCGTCGGTGGTTGATCTCGTCGACGTCGCGGAGAAATCCCACCGCGTGACCCACGCCCAGTTCCTCGGCGCGATGCAGGAACGCTCGGATGTCCTTGGGCAGGCAGCCGCCACCGAAGCCCAGCCCGGGCCGCAGGAACCGGCTGCCGATCCGGGCGTCGAGGCCAAGCGCCACCGCCAGGTCATGGACGTCGGCTCCGATGGCTTCGCACACCTCCGCCATGGCGTTGATGTACGAGATCTTCGTGGCGAGGAACGAGTTGGCGGCCACCTTCACCAACTCGGCGGTCTGCAGGTCCGTCACCACCACCGGGCTGCCCTGACCGATCACCGGCGCGAACACCTCACGCAGCCGTTGCTCGGCCCACGGCGAAGAGACGCCGAACACCAGCCGATCCGGCTGCATGGTGTCGTCGATCGCGAAGCCCTCGCGAAGGAACTCCGGGTTCCACGCCAGCTCCACGTCGTCACCCGCTGGCGCCACCGATCTGATCAGGTCGGCGAGGCGAGCCGCGGTGCCCACCGGCACGGTCGACTTGCCCACCACCAGCGCCCGCCGCCGCACGTCCCGGGCCAGTGCGGTCACTGCCGCGTCGACCTGGCTCACGTCGGCCGCGAACGACCCGGCCCGCTGCGGCGTCCCCACGCAGACGAAATGGACGTCGCCGAAGTCTGCCGCCTCCGGGAAGGAGGTGGTGAACCGCAACCGCCCCGATTCCAACGCCTTGACGAGCAACTCGGGCAGCCCGGGCTCGAAGAACGGCACCTCACCCGAGGCCAGGCGCGAGATCTTCGCGGCGTCGACGTCCACGCCGAGAACCTGATAACCCAGGGCCGCCATGCACACCGCGTGGGTGGCCCCCAGGTAGCCCGTGCCGATGACGGTGAGCCTGGGGCTGGTGGCAGCGACCGGTTCGGCGTACTCGGTCGTCATATACTCCTCCAAACGGGTGCGGTCAGTAGGCTCCGGAGCTTCGGATGACGGCGCTGAGCGTGCGGGCCAGGATCGCCAGGTCCATGGTCAGCGACCAGTTCTCCACGTATGACAGGTCGAGCCGGATCGATTCCTCCCACGACAGGTCGGACCGGCCCGAGACCTGCCACAGCCCGGTGAGCCCGGGCTTGACCACCAGGCGCCGGCGCATGTCGGACGGATAGTTGGCCACCTCACGAGGCAGCGGCGGCCGTGGCCCGACCAGGGACATGTCGCCCTTGAGCACGTTGACGAGCTGCGGGAGCTCATCCAGCGACAGCCGGCGCAGCCACCGTCCGACCGGCGTGACCCGGGGGTCGTGCCGCATCTTGAACAGCTCGCCGTCGGTTTCGTTGCGGTCGACCAACTCCGCCAGGCGTGCCTCGGCGTCCACGTACATGGTGCGGTACTTGTAGATGGTGAACGGCCGGCCGTTCTTACCCACCCGCACCTGGCGGAAGACGGCGGGACCGCCGGCCCCCGGGCCGGTCCGCACCACCAGGGCGATCACCAGCAGCATCGGGGCGGCGAGGATCAGCAGTGCGAGCGCTGACACGCGGTCGAAGACCTCTTTGACGAACCGCCGGCCACCCTTCAGCCGAGGATGCTCGACGTGCAGCATCGGCAACCCGTCCACCGGGCGGACCGTGGTGCGGTCGCCGGCCACGTCGACGAGATTGCTCGCCACGATGAGGTCCACGTCGTCCCGTTCCAACTGCCACCCGAGGCGGCGCAGCGCCGCTCCCGCCATCTCCGGGCAGGAGAGCACGACCACGGTGTCCGCACCCACGTGCGCCACGGCGGTCGCCACATCCCCGAACGTCCCGAGGACCGGCGGCAGGCCGGGCTCGCACCGCTCCACGGACGCGGCCGGTTGCGGCAGGCAGGCGCCGACCACGCCGAGGCCGTGGAAGCGCTCGCGACGCAACCGCTTGGCCATCTCGGCGACGGGGAACTCGTGCCCGACCAGAAGCACCCGGTGCAGCCGTTCGCCACGTGCCCACGAGCGGTGAAGGCGCCGACGAGCCAGGTACCGCATCCCGACGCCGGCCACGATGAGCAGCGGAGTCACGATGATCAAATATCCCCTGGCGAGCGGGAATTCGAACGCGAATGATGCAACCGCCAGGCCGGCGGTAAGCGCGAGTCCGGATTGGAATACCCGAGCGTACTCGTCATTCCCCACGAAGAGATGACGTGATTCATACGCTCGGTTGAGGGTGAGGGCGACCATCCAGGCAAACGGCAGAGCCAGGGTGACCCACAGATGGCCGCTGTTGTGGGACTCGACCGTCGGCGAGCCGAACCGGACGACCAGGGCCACGGCCGCGGACGCCAGTCCGACCATCAGGTCGAGCACGCACAGTGTGGCGACGTATCGGGCCTGCCAGCCGGTCCGGGTTGGCGCCTCAGAATGTCCTGACGGCGCTGATGCGCCGTCCCGAATTGCCCCTTCGTCAACGACCTGCGCTACATCCAGCAATGCACACCGTCCCCCACGTACGCAGGGCCACCAGCCGTTTGCCCCGACGGCTTGTCGTCCAGCCCGAGTTGCCACGGAACCCGCGAACACTTCACATCCGGGCGCCCCATGCCGGGGATGTGAAGGCGGGTCCGACTAAGCTAAGAGCATGCTGAGCATCCACTCAGTGCGCCAGCGTCGCTTTCGGTATTTCTAAGTCAAAGTCGAATTGCCGACAAGGCGTCGGCCGCCCGGTGCCGGGCACGGCACCGGACCGGCCTTTCACAATGGTCCGTCCAGTTGACCGCGACAACCCGGTCGAGTGACCGGGCACGACTTTCGGGCGTTGTCGGATGTGATTGCCGACAGCACATCAGGATGACACCGTTCGGCCGGTAGCCTCCGCCACATGCGCGGAATCCTTCTGGCTGGTGGCACCGGTTCTCGGCTCTGGCCGATCACTCGGGCGGTCTCCAAGCAGTTGATGCCGGTGTTCGACAAGCCGATGATCTATTACCCGCTCTCCACATTGGTGATGTCCGGGGTACGCGAGATCCTGGTTGTCACCACACCTGAGGACCAGGCCCAGTTCCAGCGGCTGCTCGGTGACGGCAGCCAGTGGGGCCTGCGGTTGGCGTACGCCACGCAGGCCCGCCCGGAGGGCATCGCACAGGCGTTCCTGCTGGGCGCGGACTTCATCGGCGACGAGTCGGTCGCGCTGGTCCTCGGCGACAACATCTTCCACGGCGTCGGCCTCGGACGGCAGCTCGCCGACCACGCCGACCCGGTCGGTGGGCGGGTCTTCGCCTACCCGGTGGCCAACCCGCGCGAGTACGGGGTGGTCGACTTCGACGCCGCCGGGCGGGTGCGGTCGATCGAGGAGAAGCCGGCGCGACCGAGGTCCCGCTACGCCGTGCCCGGCCTCTACTTCTACGACAACCGGGTGGTCGACATCGCCGGCAAGCTCACCCCGAGCGCGCGAGGCGAACTGGAGATCACGGCGGTCAACGAGACCTACCGCGAATGGGGAGAGCTCTCCGTGACGGTGCTCGACCGGGGCACCGCCTGGCTGGACACCGGCACCTTCACCTCGATGATGCAGGCCGCCGAGTTCGTCCGGGTCATCGAGGAACGCCAGGGCATGAAGATCGGCTGCGTGGAGGAGGTCGCCTGGCGGGCCGGCCTGATCGACGGCGACCAGCTGCGGACGTTGGCCGAGCCACTGTGCAGGAGCGGATACGGCGACTACCTGCTCGGCCTGCTGGACCAGCAGAACGGCCGGGAGGTGCGCCGATGAAGATCCGGCCGTTGAGCATCGAAGGGGCCTGGGAGATCAGGCCGCAGCAGCACGGCGATCCGCGCGGGTTGTTCCTGGAGTGGTACCGCTTCGACCGGCTCGCCGCCGTGGTCGGCCATCCGCTGCGGCTCGCCCAGGCCAACCTCTCGGTCTCCGCGCACGGCGTCGTCCGTGGCATCCACTTCGCCGACGTGCCCCCCGGCCAGGCCAAGTACGTGACGTGTGTCCGGGGGGCGGTCATCGACGTGGTGGTGGACGTCCGGGTGGGCTCGCCGACCTTCGGCCGCTGGGAGGCGGTCCGTCTCGACGACGACGACCGTCGCGCGGTCTACCTGAGCGAGGGCCTGGGGCACGGCTTCTGCGCGCTGACCGACGACGCCACCCTCAGCTACCTCTGCTCCACCACGTACAACCCCGCCGCCGAGCACGCCGTGCACCCGCTCGACCCCGAGCTGGCGATCAGCTGGCCGACCGGGACGCCGCTGCTGTCGGCTCGGGACGCCGCAGCCCCGACCCTGGCCCAGGCGAGGGCAGCGGGCCAGCTCCCGGACTACCCGACCTGCCGGTCCCAGCTGGCCGGCCGGAACTTCGGTACGACCCCCGCCCCGACGGAAGGTAGTCACCCG
Source organism: Micromonospora sp. NPDC004540 (assembly GCF_040610095.1). Taxonomy (NCBI): domain Bacteria; kingdom Bacillati; phylum Actinomycetota; class Actinomycetes; order Micromonosporales; family Micromonosporaceae; genus Micromonospora; species Micromonospora sp. NPDC004540. The sequence continues at coordinate 4,346 of NZ_JBEXLR010000045.1, read as the reverse complement.
TGAGGATCCTGGTCACCGGCGGAGCCGGATTCATCGGGTCGGAGTACGTGCGGATGCTGCTGGGCATGCCCGGTGGCGACGCTGCCGGGGTGCCGGCCGTCGAACCCGCCGTGGTGACCGTGCTGGACAAGCTCACCTACTCGGGCAACCTGAGCAACCTCACCCGGGTGCGGGAGGACCCGCGTCTGCGTTTCGTGCCGGGTGACATCTGCGACCCGGCGCTGGTCGACGAGGTGGTGGCCGGTCACGACGTGATCGTCCACTTCGCGGCGGAATCCCATGTGGATCGCTCCATCATCGGCGCGGCCCCGTTCGTCACCACGAACGTGCTCGGCACCCAGACGCTGCTCGACGCCGCGCTGCGGCACGGCGCGCACCGGTTCGTGCACGTCTCCACCGACGAGGTGTACGGCTCCATCGACGAGGGCTCCTGGACGGAGACCTGGCCGCTGTCGCCGAACTCCCCGTACTCGGCGTCCAAGGCCGGCTCGGACCTGCTGGCGCTGGCCTACCACCGTACCCACGGCATGGACGTGGTGGTCACCCGCTGCTCCAACAACTACGGGCCGTACCAGTTCCCGGAGAAGGTCATCCCGCTGTTCGTCACCAATCTGCTCGACGGTGGCACCGTCCCGCTCTACGGCGACGGCGGCAACGTCCGCGACTGGCTGCACGTGCACGACCACTGCCGGGGCATCGCGATGGTCCAGGAGAAGGGCCGCGCCGGCGAGGTCTACCACATCGGCGGTGGCACCGAGCTGACCAACAAGGAGCTCACCGCCCGGCTGCTGGCGGCCTGCGACGCCGGATGGGACCGGGTCGTGCCGGTCGCCGACCGCAAGGGCCACGACCGCCGCTACTCGCTGGACATCAGCAAGATCAGCGCCGAGCTGGGGTACGCCCCGAGCATCGACCTCGAGCGCGGCCTGGCGCAGACGGTGCGCTGGTACCGGGACAACCGGGCCTGGTGGGAGCCGCTGAAGTCGGCCACCAGGTCGGCCGCCGGATGAGTCGGCTGCTCGTCACCGGCGCCGGCGGCATGCTGGGACGGGACCTGCTGGCCGTCCTGGGTTCCCGGGAGGACCTCTCGGTCACCGCCACCACCCGCGCCGACCTCGACATCACCGATCCGGAGGCGGCGCGGGCCGCCGTCTCCGGGCACGACGTGGTGATCAACGCCGCCGCCTGGACCGACGTGGACGCCGCCGAGACCCAGGAGACGGCGGCCACCGCCGTCAACGGCGACGCGGTCGCGAACCTGGCCGGCGCCTGCGCCGCGAGCGGCGCGCGCATGATCCATGTCTCCACCGACTACGTCTTCCGCGGCGACGCCACCACCCCGTACCCGGAGGACGCCCCGACCTCTCCCGTCAACGCTTACGGGCGCAGCAAGCTGGTCGGCGAGCTGGCCGTGGCCCGGTTGCTCCCCGAGAGCGGCTACACCGTGCGCACCGCCTGGCTCTACGGCGCACACGGACCGAACTTCGTGGCGACCATGCTGCGCCTCGCCGGGGAACGCGAGCGGCTCGACGTGGTGGACGACCAGCGCGGACAGCCCACCTGGTCGTACCGGCTGGCGGAGCGGCTCGTCGCGCTGGCCGACGCGGCACTGGCCGGCCGTGCCGCCCCCGGCGTCTACCACGGCACCGCGTCGGGCGAGACCACCTGGTACGGCCTCGCCCGCGCCGCGTTCACCCTGCGCGGCCTCGACCCCGACCGCATCCGGTCCACCACCAGCGACCGCTTCCCCCGCCCGGCAATTCGCCCCAGCTACAGCGTGCTGGCCCACGACCGCTGGACCGCCGCGAAGCTCCAGCCGCTTCCGGACTGGCGGACGAGCCTCACCGAGGCACTCTCTTCCGGCACGTTCCCCTAGCCGGACAGCTCCAGCACGTATTCCTCGACCTCGGCGCCGCGGCTCTCGGCGTACCCCGAGTCCTCGCCGACCACGACGAAGCCGCACTTGCGCAGCACGGCGAGGGAGGCGACGTTGTCCTTGGCGGCGCGGGCGTGCACCGGCCGCTGCGGCAGCTCACGCAGCAGCGCGGCGAGCGCGGCGGTGGCGTGGCCCCGGCCCCAGCGGGCGCGGTCGATCCAGTAGCTGACCTCGGTGCGCTCCCCCACCGGGAAGGCGGCCACGCGCCCGACCACCGTGCCGTCGACGGTCACGGTGCGGTTGACGATGCGCGGGTCGGCCCGGATGCGCGCCCAGTGGGCGTCGAAGGCGGCCCGGTCGGCCGGGTCCTTCGGGCCGAAGGCGGCCATCCAGTTGGCCTGCGGATCCTGCTCGTGGGCGAAGAACGCGGGCAGGTCCTCGTCGCGTACCGGGCGGAGCCGCACCTCACTGGTCATGGCCGGAGGATACGCGGGCACCCCGACAGGACCGGGGCGACGGCACGTTCACCCGGCCGATGGACCGGCGCCGGGATCGGCGCCGGACGAACCGGGTGGGAGCAGAGGATCCACGGGTGAACAGGATGCTCCAGCGCCCGCGGAGCCGGGCACTTCCGATGCGTACCGTCCGAGCCCGTGTCATCGGCCCGACGGCGGCCGGCCCGCGTGCCCTCGGCCCGACGGCGGCCGGGCCGCTGGCGCTCGCCGTGGCGGCGATCGGCGCGGTGGCGATCGGCCGGCTGGTGATCGCCCGCCTGGCCGTCCGCCGGGCGGTGATCCGTGAGCTGCGGATCGGCCGGCTGGAGGTGGACGACCTGGTCGTCCACCGGCATTCGGCAGGTCAGCCGGTCGGCGGCAGGGCCGTCGGGTAGCCGTAGAGGTCCAGCAGCCGCACCCGGGACGCGTGGAGCCGGTCCACCACGACGCTCATGAAGCGGGTGGTGAGCTGCCGCCCGAGCGCGTCGTCGGACTCCATGAGCCGGCGCACCCCGGCGGCGCTGAACTCGACCGCGGTGCTGCGCTGGGCGGCCACCGCGCCGAACTGCCAGCGGTAGGGCGGGAAGAGCCACGACCAGCCGAGCACCCCGCCCGGGCCGATCGTCTCGATCCCCACGTCGCCGCGGCCCGGCACCGGGAAGTCCAGCGCCACCTGGCCGCCGCGGACCAGCCAGAACCGCTCGGCGGGCTGCCCGGCGCGGAACAGCCGGTGCCCGGGGTGCCAGACCACCGGTCTGGCGTAGCCGGTCAGCGGGGGCAGCCACTCCTCGGGCAGCCCGGCGAGGAAGGGATGTACGCGGAGCATCTCCAGCGGGGTCATCGGTCGCTCGCTTCCCACGGCGTCCCTGGTCGGGGCGGATCGTCCCGGCTCCAGCTCACACCCGCCCGGCCCGAACCGTCAGGGCCGTTGGTCCCGAACCGGCCAGGTGCAAGGCCTCTGCCGGCGGGATGCCGACCGGAGAACCCTGGAGGTGGACGAAGGAGGACGTGATGACCGACAGATCCGGCGCTCCCGTCGTGGTGGGCGTGGACGGTTCCCCCACCGCCCTGCACGCGGTCCGGGTGGCCGCGCGGGAGGCGGCCGCCCGGCACCGACCGCTGCGGGTGGTGCACGCGTTCCGGTGGCCGCTGCTCGCCACCCCGCTCGGCCCGGTGGCGGCCACCCTGCCGCACGAGGAGCTGCGGCAGGAGGCGGACACGGTGGTCGCCGAGGCGCTCGACGAGGCGCGCAAGGTGGAGGCCGAACTGCCGGTGACCGGCGCGGTGCGCGACGGAGCCGCCGTCCCGGTGCTGCTGGAGGAGAGCCGGGACGCGGCGCTGCTGGTTCTGGGCCACCGCGGGCTCGGCGGCTTCGCCGAGCTGCTGGTCGGCTCGGCAGCCGTCGGGCTCTCCGCCCGGGCGGACTGCCCGGTGCTGGTCGTCCGGGGCGAGCCGCGCGCCGACGGTCCGGTCGTGGTCGGGGTGGACGGTTCCGCGCTCTCCACGGAGGCGATCGGCTTCGCGTTCGCCGAGGCGGCGCAACGCGGCGCCGACCTGGTGGCGGTGCACGCCTGGCTCTACCCGGCGCCGGTCGGCCCCGGCGACATCGTGCCGCTGGTGTACGACCCGGAGCAGCTGCGCGCGGAGGAGGAGCGGGTGCTCGCCGAGGCGGTCGCCGGCTGGGCCGAGCGCCACCCCGAGGTCCGGGCACGGCGGAAGCTGATCGCCGCCGCCCCGGCGGCCGCGCTGGTGGCGGAGTCCGCCGACGCGCAGCTGGTCGTGGTCGGGGCGCACGGCCGGGGCAGCCTGGGCGGGCTGCTGCTCGGCTCGGTCAGCCACGCGGTGCTGCACCACGCGCGCAGCCCGCTGGCCATCGTCCGGCGGAGGGCCTGGTGGAGGCCATGCGGGCGGCCGCCGAGTGCAACGCCGCCGTCAAGGGTGGCGCCGACGACCGGGCGTACGCGCTGGAGCGGGCG
>NZ_JBEXLR010000044.1:0-48946 GCF_040610095.1 Micromonospora sp. NPDC004540 | reverse complement strand
CAACGGACCGCACGCGAAGCTCGCGGAACTCGGCCTGACCCTGCCCGAGGTGGCGGCGCCGCTGGCCAGCTACGTGCCGGCCGTCCAGTCACCGGCCGGCAGCGGCGCGGCAGCCTCCTCGTCGATCACCGCGCCGGTGAACTGCGACCGGTAGAGCTGGGCGTACGGGCCGTTCGCGGCGACCAGTTCGTCGTGCGTGCCCTGCTCGACGATCCGGCCCTGGTCCATCATGAGGATCAGGTCGGCGTCCCGGATGGTGGAGAGCCGGTGCGCGATGACGAAGCTGGTCCGCTCCGTGCGCAGCGCCGCCATGGCCCGTTGGAGCAGCACCTCGGTGCGGGTGTCGACCGAGCTGGTCGCCTCGTCGAGGATGAGCAGCGACGGCTCGGCGAGGAACGCCCGGGCGATGGTGATGAGCTGCTTCTCGCCGGCGCTGACGTTGCTCCCCTCCTCGTCGATCACGGTGTCGTAGCCGTCGGGGAGGCTGCGCACGAACCGGTCCACGAAGGTGGCCCGGGCCGCGGCCAGGATCTCCTCCTCGCTGGCGGTCGGTCGCCCGTACGCGATGTTGTCCCGGATGGTGCCGCCGAAGAGCCAGGTGTCCTGGAGCACCATGCCGATCTTGCCGCGCAGCTCGTCCCGGCGCATGGAGCTGATGTCCACCCCGTCCAGGGTGATCCGGCCGGCGTCCAGCTCGTAGAACCGCATGACCAGGTTGACCAGGGTGGTCTTGCCGGCGCCGGTCGGGCCGACGATGGCCACCGTGTGCCCGGGTTCGGCCACCAGCGAGAGGTCGTCGATCAGTGGCTTGTCCGGGTCGTAGCGGAAGGAGACGTGCTCGAACTCGACCCGGCCGGTGACGCGGGGCGGCGCGGGCCGGTCCGGGGCCTGCTCCTCGGCGTCGAGCACCTCGAAGACCCGCTCGGCCGAGGCCACCCCGGACTGGAGCAGGTTGGCCATCGAGGCGATCTGGGTCAGCGGCTGGGTGAACTGCCGCGAGTACTGGATGAACGCCTGCACGTCGCCGAGGCTCATCGAGCCGGAGGCCACCCGCAGCCCGCCGACCACGGCGATCGCCACGTAGCTGAGGTTCCCGACGAACATCATCGCCGGCATGATGATCCCGGAGATGAACTGGGCCCCGAAGCTGGCCCGGAACAGCTCCTCGTTCTTGGCCGCGAAGGCGGCCTGCGCCTCGCGCTGCCGGCCGAAGACCTTGACCAGCTCGTGGCCGGTGTACGTCTCCTCGATCAGGCCGTTCAGCTCACCGGTGTGCCGCCACTGGGCGATGAACCGGCGCTGCGACCGCTTGGCGATCTGCTGGGTGACGACCACCGACAGCGGCACCGCCACCAGGGCGACCAGGGCCAGCAGCGGCGAGATCCAGACCATCATGGCCAGCACGCCGACCACGGTGAGCAGCGCGCTGAGCAGTTGGCTGAGCGTCTGCGAGAGGGTCTGCGAGATGTTGTCGATGTCGTTGGTCACGCGGCTGAGCAGCTCACCCCGGGGCTGCTTGTCGAAGTAGGGCAGCGGCAGCCGGTTGAGCTTCTCCTCCACCTCGGCGCGCAACCGCAGCACGGTGCGCTGCACCACCCCGTTGAGCAGCCAGCCCTGCCACCACATCAGCAGGCTGGCACCGAGGTAGAGCCCGAGCGCCAGGGTGAGCGTGCGACCCAGCGCGGTGAAGTCGATGCCCGCCCCGGGCACCACGTCCATCCGGGCCAGCATGTCGGCGAAGTTGTCGTTGCCCGCGGCCCGGGCCGCGGCCACCGCCTGCTCCTGGGTGGTGCCGGCGGGGATCTGCCGGCCGACCACCCCGGCGAAGATGATGTCGGTGGCGTGCCCGAGGATCTTCGGGCCGATCACGCTCGCCCCGACGCTGGCCACCGCCAGGGTGACGATCGCGGTCAGGGAGAACCGGTGCGGCCGGAGGCGGCCGAGCAGCCGGCGGGCGGACGGCCCGAAGTTCATGGACTTCTCCGCCGGCATGGCGGCGCCCATCCACGGTGGCCCCCCGCCGCCGCGCCGTGCGGCCGCCGCCGGCAGCCGCTGCGGCGTCCGCCCGTCGGCGCCGGCCTTCGGGCCGGGACCCGGCTTCTGCCCGGGTACGGGGGCGCTCACGCGGTCACCTCCGCCGTCTGCTGGGACGCCACGATCTCGGCGTACGTCGGGCAGGTCACCAGCAGCTCCTCGTGTCGTCCCATCCCGACGACGCCCCCGTCCTCGAGCACGATGATCTGGTCGGCGTCGACGATCGTGGAGACCCGCTGGGCCACGATCACCACCACCGCGTCCGCGGTGACCGGCCTCAGCGCGGCGCGCAGCCGGGCGTCCGTGCCGAGGTCGAGCGCGGAGAAGGAGTCGTCGAAGAGGTAGATCTCCGGCTGGCGGACCAGCGCGCGGGCGATCGCGAGCCGTTGCCGCTGGCCGCCGGAGACGTTGGTGCCGCCCTGCGCGATCGGCGCCTCCAGCCCGCCCGGCATCTCCGCCACGAAGTCCCGGGCCTGGGCGATCTCCAGGGCCGCCCAGAGTTCGGCGTCGGTCGCGTCGGGGTTGCCGTACCGGAGGTTGCTGGCGACCGTGCCGCTGAACAGGTACGGCCGCTGCGGCACCAGCCCGATCCGGCGCCACACCTCGTCCGGCTCCAGCAGCCGCACGTCCACCCCGTCGACCAGCACGGCGCCGGCGGTCGGGTCGACCAGCCGGGGGATCAGGCTGAGCAGGGTGGTCTTGCCCGCGCCGGTGGAGCCGATGATGGCCGTGGTCCGGCCGGGGCTGGCCCGGAACGAGATGCCGTGCAGCACCGGTGCGCTCGCCCCGGGGTACTGGAAGGCGACCCGGCGGAACTCCAGCTCCGCCCGGCGGGTCATGGCGATCATCGGCTCGACCGGTGGCACCACCGACGACTCGGTGTCCAGCACCTCGACGATCCGCTCGGCGCAGACCGCCGCGCGCGGCACCATCATGAGCATGAAGGTGGCCATCATGACCGCCATCAGGATCTGCATCAGGTATTGAAGGAAGGCGGTGAGCGCGCCGACCTGGATCTGGCCGGAGTCCACCCGCTCGGCGCCGAACCAGAGCACCGCGACGCTGGAGACGTTGAGCACCAGCATCACCAGCGGGAAGATCAACGCCTGGAGTCGGCCGATCCGGAGGGCGGTCGCGGTCAGGTCGGTGTTCGCCACCCGGAAGCGTTCCGTCTCGTACGGCTCCCGAACGAAGGCCCGGACCACCCGGATGCCGGTGATCTGTTCGCGCAGCACCCGGTTGACCGTGTCGATCCGGGTCTGCATGAGCCGGAAGCCCGGGACCATCCGCCGGGTGATCAGGCCCAGCGCGACCGCCAGGACCGGCACGCAGACGAGCATCAGCCAGGAGAGCCCCACGTCCTCCTGGAGCGCCATCACCACGCCGCCGACGCTCATGATCGGCGCGGCGACCAGCATCGTGCAGCTCATCAGCACGAGCATCTGCACCTGCTGCACGTCGTTGGTGTTCCGGGTGATCAGCGAGGGCGCCCCGAAGCGGGCCACCTCGCGGCCGGAGAAGCTGTTGACGTGCGCGAAGATGCCCGCCCGGACGTCCCGGCCGAAGCCCATCGCGGTCTTCGCGCCGAGGTAGACGGCGATGATCGAGCAGGCGATCTGGAGCAGGCTGACGAGCAGCATCGAGCCGCCCGTACGCATGATCTGGTCGGTGTCGCCGAGGGCCACGCCCCGGTCGATGATGTCGGCGTTGAGGCTCGGCAGGTAGAGCGAGGCCATCGTGCCGACGAACTGGAAGGCCACCACCGCGGCCAGCATCCGCCGGTACGGGCGCAGGTGGGTACGGAGCAGGCGGATCAGCACGGACGGCTCCCCGATGGCTTCTCGGTGTCGGACTCGCTGTCCGGGTTCAACCGGCGAAGGTCGCCATCGGACATGCTCGTGATGATTTCCGTGAGGAACTCGCGGATCACCGCCTGCTTGGCCGGGTCCGCGTCGACCGAGGTCAGCGGCCGGTTGCTGTGGATCAGGTCGATGATGGCGAGGGCGTGCTCGCGGCCCTTGTCGGTCAGGCTGAGCTGGACGCTGCGCCGGTCGTCGGGGTCCCGCCGTCGGGCGACGAAGCCGTCGCGCTCCAGCGTGTCGACGATGCCGGTGAGGGTGGCCGGCCGGACGAAGCACCGCTCCGCCATCTCCCGGTGGGTGCTGTCGCCGGCCCGCAGCAGGACGAGCAGCACCCGCATGCCGGCGGAGGTGAGCCCGTGGTGCTCGGCGAGGTAGCGGCCCCAGTGCTGCTCGACGACGTGCCCGGCGATCGAGACGAGCCGGCCGAGCGGCGCCTGCTGGAGCGCGTCGGGGAAGCGGACGAGCGGTCCCATGTTCACGGGCGTTAGATTAGCCCCCGAATCGTCAGGGCCCAAAGTATTTACGCGGTCAGCCGAACACCACCGCCAGGGCGGCGACCACGAAGATCACCTGGAGGGCCGTCCGGGTGCCGATCGGGGTGACCGGGCGGCCGGCGAGGGTGAGTCCCCGGCGTGCCGCCGAGACGTTGGCCGGGAACATGGCCAGCATCAGCAGCGCCAGGCCGGCCGCGGCCGGGCGGGCGGTGGCCGGCAGGAGCAACCCCAGCGCCCCGAGCAGTTCGAGCACCCCGGTCAGGGTGACCAGCAGGGCGGGTCGGGGCAGCCCCGGCGGCACCATGGCGATCAGGTCCGCGCGGCGGGACAGGAAGTGCGCCGAGCCGGTGAGCGCGAACATCAGAGCCAGGCCGACCCGCAGCGCGGGGTGCCAGCCGTCGAGGGCGGCGAGGCCGAGCAGGCCGGCGAGTCGGGCCACCGCGGTGCCGGCGAAGAGGGCGATCAGGGGTGCCATGGGTACGCCTCCCGGAAGATAACTTGTCGGCGACAAGATTGCGCCGCGAGAGGCCATCTTGTCAATGGCAAGTTAAAGTGGTGGGCATGACCCAGTCCCGCGCGTACCACCACGGCGACCTGCGCCGCGCCCTGCTCGACGCGGCGGTGGAGGTGATGGCGGAGTCCGGCCCGGCCGCGCTGAGCCTGCGCGACCTGGCGCGCCGGGCCGGCGTCTCGCACGCCGCCCCCGCCCACCACTTCGGCGACAAGGCCGGGCTGCTCACCGCGCTCGCCGCCCAGGGCTTCGAGCTGCTGGCCGAGGCGCTTGGGAACGCCGGCGACGATCTGGTCGACACCGGGGTGGCGTACGTGGGGTTCGCGATCCGGCACCGGGCCCACTTCGAGGTGATGTTCCGCCCCGACCTCTACCGCGCCGACGACCCCGAGGTGGTGGCCGCCCGGACCCGGGCCGGCGAGCTGCTGCGCACCGGCGTGGCCCGGCGCACCGGGCGGGGGCCGGACGTCGACGCGCTGGCCGCCTGGTCGATCGTGCACGGCTTCGCGACGCTCTGGCTCTCCGGCGCCCTGCCGCCCCGGGTCGGCCCCGACCCGGAGGCCGCCGCCCGCACCGTGATCAGCCGGCTCTTCCCCTGACGGCCGGGCCCCTCGGCGAGGGACCCGGCCCCGGGGTCACCAGCTCGTCGGCAGCGGCATGCCCTCGGTGTAGCCGGCCGTGCTCTGCACGCCGACCAGGGCCCGCTCGTGGAACTCCTCCAGGTTGCGCGCGCCCGCGTAGGTGAACGCGCTGCGCACCCCGGAGATGATCTCGTCGATCAGGTCCTCGACACCGGGCCGGGTCGGGTCCAGGTACATCCGGGCGGAGGAGATGCCCTCCTCGAAGATCGCCTTCCGGGCCCGGTCGAACGCGCTGTCCTCGGCGGTCCGGGCGCTCACCGCGCGGGCCGAGGCCATGCCGAAGCTCTCCTTGTAGCGCCGGCCGTCGGCGTCGGTGTAGAGGTCGCCGGGCGACTCGTAGGTGCCGGCGAACCAGGAGCCGATCATCACGTTCGAGGCGCCCGCCGCGAGCGCCAGCGCCACGTCCCGCGGGTGCCGTACGCCGCCGTCGGCCCAGACGTGCCGGCCGAGCGAGCGGGCCGCCGCGGCGCAGTCGAGCACCGCCGAGAACTGCGGGCGGCCCACGCCGGTCATCATCCGCGTGGTGCACATGGCGCCCGGCCCGACGCCGACCTTGATGATGTCGGCGCCCGCCTCGACCAGGTCGCGTACGCCGTCCGCGGTGACCACGTTGCCGGCCGCCACCGGGACCCCGGGGTCGAGCTTGCGGACCGCCCGCAGCGCCGAGATCATCCGCTCCTGGTGCCCGTGCGCGGTGTCCACCACCAGGGTGTCCACCCCGGCCTCCAGCAGCGCCGCCGCCTTGCCGGTGACGTCGCCGTTGATGCCCACTGCGGCGGCGATGCGCAGCCGGCCCCGGTCGTCGACGGCCGGCTTGTAGAGCGTGGCGCGCAGCGCGCCCGACCGGGTCAGCACCCCGACGAGGCGGCCCTCGGCGTCCACCACGGGGGCGAGCCGCCGCCGGCCCGCCGAGAGCCGGTCGAAGCCGGTACGCGGGTCCGCGTCCGCAGGCACGGTGTGCAGTTCGGTCGACATCACGTGCCGGAGCTGGGCGAAGCGGTCCACCCCGACCGTGTCCGCCTCGGTCACCACACCGAGCGGGCGGCCGGCCTCATCCACCACGATCACCGCGCCGTGCGATCGCTTCGGCAGCAGGTGGATGGCGTCGCCGACGGTGTCCGTCGGGCCGAGCGTGATCGCGGTGTCGTGCACCAGGTGCCGCTGCTTGACCCAGGCGACGACGTTCGCCACCACCTCGATCGGGATGTCCTGCGGGATCACCGCGACGGCGCCGCGCCGGGCCACCGTCTCGGCCATCCGCCGGCCGGCGACCGCGGTCATGTTCGACACCACCAGCGGGACGGTGGTGCCGGTGCCGTCGGTCGTGGCCAGGTCGACGTCGAGCCGGGAGCCCACCTCGGACCGGTTGGGCGCCATGAAGACGTCGTTGTAGGTCAGATCGTGCGCGGGAACCGCGCCATGAAGGAACCGCACCCGGCCATCATTCCTGCTCGCGGCCGGTCCCGCCGCCGCTGGTGGCCCAAACCACCCCGGCCGGCGGGACCGCCGCGGCCGTCAGGAGATGGTGCAGATCGCGGCGCCGGCGGTGATCACGGCGCCGACCTCGGCCGACAGGCCGCTGACCGTGCCGGCCTTGTGGGCGTGCAGGGGCTGCTCCATCTTCATCGCCTCCAGGACCACCACGAGGTCGCCCTCGGCGACGGTGTCCCCGTCGGCCACGGCGATCTTGACGATCGTGCCCTGCATCGGCGAGGCGAGCGTGTCACCGCCGGCCGCCGCGCCGGCCGTGGCGCCGCCGCCCCGCCGGGCCGGCTTCTTCGCGGCGGGCGCGGCGGCCGCCGTACCCGCGCCGAGGCCGGCCGGGAGGGTGACCTCCAGCCGCTTGCCGCCCACCTCGACCACGACGGTCTCGCGCTCGGCCGGGCCCTCGACGGCGCCGGCGGGGGCGGTGAAGGCCGGGACCATGTTGTTCCACTCGGTCTCGATCCACCGCGTGTGCACGCGGAACGGCTCGGCGGTGAACGCCGCGTCACGCACCACCAGGCGGTGGAAGGGCAGCGCCGTGGCCATGCCCTCGACGACCATCTCGTCCAGCGCGCGGCGGGCCCGCTCCAGCGCCTCGGTACGGGTCTCCCCGCTGATGATCACCTTGGCCAGCAGCGAGTCGAAGTTGCCGCCGATCACGTCGCCGGCCGAGATGCCGGTGTCCACCCGGACGCCCGGGCCGGTGGGCAGCCGCAGCGCGGTGATGGTGCCCGGGGCGGGCAGGAAGTTGCGGCCCGGGTCCTCGCCGTTGATCCGGAACTCGATCGAGTGCCCGCGCGGGGTGGGGTCCTCGGTGAACCGCAGCTTCTCGCCGTCGGCGATGCGGAACTGCTCGCGGACGAGGTCGATGCCGGCGGTCTCCTCGGTCACCGGATGCTCCACCTGAAGCCGGGTGTTGACCTCCAGGAAGGAGATGGTGCCGTCCAGGCCGACCAGGTATTCCACCGTGCCGGCGCCGTGGTAGCCGGCCTCCCGGCAGATGGCCTTGGCGCTGTCGTGGATCTGCCGGCGCTGGGCCTCGGTGAGGAACGGCGCGGGGGCCTCCTCGACCAGCTTCTGGTGCCGACGCTGGAGCGAGCAGTCCCGGGTGCCCACCACGATCACGTTGCCGTGCTGGTCGGCCAGCACCTGCGCCTCGACGTGGCGGGGCTGGTCGAGGTAACGCTCGACGAAGCACTCGCCCCGACCGAACGCGGCGACCGCCTCGCGGGTGGCCGACTCGAACAGGTGCGGGATCTCCTCCATGGTGCGGGCCACCTTGAGGCCGCGTCCGCCGCCGCCGAAGGCCGCCTTGATGGCGACCGGCAGGCCGTGGTCGACGGCGAAGGCCATCACCTCGTCGGCGTTGCCGACCGGGTCCGGGGTGCCGGGGACCAGCGGCGCGCCGGCCCGCTGGGCGATGTGCCGGGCGGTCACCTTGTCGCCGAGGTCGCGGATCGCCTGCGGGGTGGGGCCGATCCAGGTCAGCCCGGCGTCGATGACGGCCTGGGCGAAGTCGGCGTTCTCGGAGAGGAAGCCGTAGCCGGGGTGCACCGCGTCGGCGCAGGCCCGGGCGGCCACGTCGATCAGCTTGTCGATCCGCAGGTAGCTGTCGGCGGCGGTGTCGCCGCCCAGGGCGTACGCCTCGTCGGCGAGGGTGGCGTGCAGGGCGTCCCGGTCGGAGTCCGCGTAGACGGCGACGCTCGCCAGGCCGGCGTCGCGGCAGGCGCGGATGACGCGGACGGCGATCTCGCCGCGGTTGGCGATGAGTACCTTGCGCACCTTGGTGGCTCCTCCCGAGGTCGTTGCCGGGAGTGTATCGGCCGGGGATTCGGCCCTAACGATCGCTCAGTGTGGGATGCCGCACTGTAGTCAAATTTGGCTATTACGCTTGTCCGGTGTCGGCAACACGGATGATGATTCTCGGGCTGGTCAGGTGGATGCAGCCGGTGCACGGCTACGACGTGCGCCGTGAGCTGCTGAGCTGGAGCGCGGACAAGTGGGCCAACGTGCAGCCCGGTTCGATCTACCACGCACTACGCAAGCTCACCGACGAGGGGCTGCTCCGGACGGTCTCCGTCGAGCAGGTCGGCGCCCGCCCGGCCCGCACCACCTACGAGGTGACGCCGAAGGGGGACGAGGAGTTCGAGACCCTGCTGCGGGCGCAGTGGTGGCAGCTCAACGAGCCGCCGGACCCCTTCGTGGCGGCCTTCTCGTTCCTGCCGGTGATGCCGCGGGACGAGGCGGCGGCGGCGCTGCGCAACCGGGCGAACCTGATCCGCGCCGGCGTCGAGTCGATGCGCGCCTCGCTGGACTCGGACTGGGTGCGCAACCGCAAGCCGGTGCACGTGAGCTGGATGTTCGAACTCTGGCTGGCCCGGGCCGAGGCGGAGATGGCCTGGTGCGAACGGATCGCCGAGCGGATCGAGTCCGGAGTGTCGTACCTGCCTGCTGGGGTGGAGCAGGCCGAGGGGTGGTCGGGCTGGACGGACGGCGCCCCCGTCGCGGAATAATCAACGTTGACCACAAGAGTTATATCGCGTTAGTCTCTGCGCGAGCCGTGGGGAAGCCGTCCGTCCTCCTCGCGGACCATCGGCGGCCGGTCGCGCCGGCCCGGAGGACCAGGAGCAGACATGATCGAGACCAGGGGGCTGCGGAAGTCGTTCCGCTCCCGCGCGGGTCGCGAGACGAAGACCGTGGACGCGGTCCGTGGCGTCAACCTCGAGGTGGCCGAGGGGGAGATCTTCGGCTTCCTCGGCCCCAACGGCGCCGGCAAGACCACCACCCTGCGGATGCTCGCCACCCTCATCGAGCCCGACGGCGGCGAGGCCACCATCGCCGGGGCCGACCTGCGCAAGGACCCGGCCGAGGTGCGCCGGCGCATCGGCTACGTGGCCCAGGGCGGCAGCACCTGGGACGAGTCCACCGCCCGCGAGGAGCTGGTGCTGCACGCCCGGCTCTACGGCATCGGCAAGGCCGAGGCGCACCGCCGCGCCGCCCGCGCGCTGGACGCCTTCCAGCTCAGCGAGTACGCCGACCGCAAGTGCAAGACCTACTCCGGCGGCCAGCGCCGCCGGGTCGAGATCGCGCTCGGCATCATCCACGAACCGAAGATCGTCTTTCTGGACGAGCCGACCACCGGCCTCGACCCGCAGAGCCGGGCGCACATGTGGGACGAGATCCGCCGGCTGCGCGCCGAGGGGATGACCGTCTTCATCACCACGCACTACCTCGACGAGGCCGACGCGCTCTGCGACCGTATCGCGATCATGGATCACGGCGAGGTGGTCGCGGAGGGCACCCCGGCGGAGCTGAAGCGCGAGATCTCCGGCGAGGTGGTGCTGGTCGGCCTCGACGCGGCCACCACCCCGAAGGCCGCCGAACTGCTCGACACCGAGGCGTACGTCAGCAAGCTGGAGACCGCCGACGAGGGCGGCCTGCGCCTCTACGTCGACGAGGGCGCCACCGCCATCCCGCAGGTGCTGCGCCGCCTCGACCACGCCGGGCTGGAGCTGCGCTCGATCGAGCTGCACCGCCCCAGCCTCGACGACGTCTTCCTCACCAAGACCGGCCGCTCGCTGCGCGAGTCCTGAGCATCGGGAGCACTGTCATGAAACTCGCCCGCGACACCTGGCTGATCTTCCAGCGCCAGATCCAACTGCTGCTGCGCAACCCCGTCTGGGTCTTCGTCGGCGTCTTCCAGCCGGTGATGTACCTGCTGCTCTTCGCCCCGCTGCTCAAGCCCGCGCTGAACGCGCCGACCCAGGCCGCCGCGTACAAGATCTTCGTGCCCGGCCTGCTGGTGCTGCTGGCCATCTTCGGCGGCCTGTTCCAGGGCTTCGGCCTGATCGCCGAGCTGCGCGCCGGGGTGATCGAACGGTCCCGGGTCACCCCGGTCAGCCGGCTCGCCCTGCTGCTCGGCCGCTCGCTGCGGGACGTCGTCTCGCTGATCGTGCAGGCGGTGATCATCACGCTGCTCGCGCTCCTGTTCGACCTGCGCGTCTTCATCGGCGACCTGCTGCTGGCCTACCTGATGCTGGCCCTCATCGCGCTCATGACCTCGGCCGTCTCCTACGGCGTCGCGCTCAAGGTCAAGAGCGAGGACGCGCTGGCCCCGCTCATGAACACCGTGGCCCAGCCGGTGCTGCTGCTCTCCGGCATCCTGCTGCCGCTGACCTTCGCCCCCGGCTGGCTCCAGGGCATCGCCGACTGGAACCCGTTCTCCTGGGCGGTCGACGGCACCCGGGCGCTCTTCGCCGGCGACCTGGGCAACGACAAGGTCTGGCAGGGGCTGACCATCGTCGCGGTGCTCGCCGTCGCCGGGGTGGTCTGGGCCGCCCGGCAGTTCGCCCGCAGCGTCCGCTGAGCAGGACGAGAGCTGCCTCTCATCCGGGGCGGGGTGCCGGCCGCGCGCGCGTAGCGTAAGGCCGGTGCCCCGCCTCACCCGTGACAGGACGACCTGGCTGACCTACGCCCAGCTGGGACTGTGGGGCTTCTTCCTCTACGGGTTCGGTCCCGTCGTACCGCTGCTCCGCGACGAACAGGGCACCAGCGCCGCCGTCGCCGGCCTGCACAGCACCGGCATCGCGGTCGGCGCCCTGGCCGGCGGCGCGCTCTTCGCGCCGGCCGCCCGTCGCCTCGGCCGCGGCCCGGCCATCTGGCTCGGGCTCGCCGGCGTGGCCGCCGGCGTCGCCGCGCTCGGCCTGCTCCACCCGCTGCCCGCCACCATCGCCGCCGTCGCGGTGATCGCCACCTTCGGCATGATGGTGATCAGCGGGATCAACGTCGTGCTGACCGCCCACCACGGCCCCGGCGCGCCCGCCGCGCTCAGCGAGGCCAACGCGGCCTGCGCCGGCATGGGCATCCTCGCGCCGCTGGTCATCGGCGCGACCGTCGACGCCGGCCTCGGCTGGCGGCCGGTGATGGCCGTCGAGGTCGGGCTGATCACCCTGGTCGCCCTCGCCGCCCTGACCTTCCGGGTACGCCTGCCTCGCGCTGCTGCTGCGCATCGGATCTTGGACACTTACCGTTCGTCCCGAACGGAAACCGTCCAAGATCTCGCCAGGCCGACGGCGGAGGGTGGCGGCCGCGCGGTCTCGGGGCGGCTGCCGCGGGCGTACTGGATCGCCTGGGTGCTCATGTCGGTCACCGGCTCGATCGAGGTCTGCCTGTCGCTGTGGACCGCCGACGTGCTCCGTACCCACGCCGGGCTCAGCGCCGGCGGGGCGTCGGCGGCCGTCGCGGCGATCGTCTGCGGCATGTTCGCCGGCCGGCTGGCCGGCGGCCGGCTCGCGCTGCGCTGGCCGCCGGTGCCACTGCTGCTCGCCGCGCTGACCGTCTCCCTGGCCGGGTTCGCGCTGTTCTGGTCCGCCCCGGTCGGCTGGCTGGCGGTCACCGGCCTGGTCGTGCTCGGGCTGGGCAACGCCCTGCACTATCCCCTGGCGATCTCCATCGCCCTCGCCGCGGCCGGGCCGGCCGCGGACAAGGCGGCCGGCTGGTCGTCGTACTCGATGGGGGTGGGCTTCGGGATCGCGCCGGTCGCGCTCGGCTGGGTGGCCGACGGCGTCGGCCCGCACCTGGCCTTCCTGCTCCTGCCCGGGTTCGTCGCCGCGGCCATGCTGCTCACCGTGCGCCTCGGCCGCGCCCTGCGCCGGCCCGCACCCGCCGACGACCGCACCCCGGTCTCCGCCGCCGCGTGACCGGCTCCCGCTCGCTGGCTTGATCGACTCCGCCTCGGCGTGCCCGGTTCAGAGCACGCGGGCCAGGGTCACGCCGTCGGCGATGGGGAGCATGACGACCTCGACGCGGACGTCGGCGAGGATCTCGTCGTTGAAGGCGGCGATCGCGCGGTCGTCGGCGTTCTGCGGGGCGAGCACCCGGCCGCCGCGCAGCGTGTTGTCCACGGCGATCACCGCGCCCGGGCGCATCCGAGGCACCAGCTCGTCCCAGTAGACCGGGTAGCCGACCTTGTCGGCGTCGATGAACGCGAAGTCCAGGTAGCGCTCCTGCGGGAGCTGGCGCAGCGTGTCCGCGGCCGGACCGATGCGCAGCTCGATCCGGTCCTGCACGCCGGCCCGGGTCCAGTAGCGCCGGGCCACGCCGGTGTACTCCTCGGAGATGTCGAAGCAGGTCAGGCGGCCGCCCTCGGCGAGGCCCCGGGCGATGGCCAGCGAGGAGAGCCCGGTGAACGTGCCCACCTCCACGGCCTGCCGGACGCCGAGCAGCCGGGTCAGGAAGGTCAGGAACGCGGCCTGCTCCGGCGCGACCTGCATGTCCGCCTGGGCGGGAAGGGCGGCGCGGGTCTCCTCGGCCAGCTCCCGGACGATCTCGTCCGGGGCGGACCCGTGCGCCACGAGGTACGCGTGCAGTTCCGGGGTCAGCGGCAACGGCTTCGTGCTCATGGTCGGACGTTAGCCGAGATGTTCGATCTCCTGGCCTCCTGGCGCGACCTTCGTCCACAGGTCCGTGATGTTCAGCTCCAACTCGGCGAGAAGACTGCGCAGCAGCGGCAGAGACAGCCCCACCACCGTGCCCGGGTCACCCTCGATGCCGGTCAGGAACGCCCCGCCCAGCCCGTCGATGGTGAACGCCCCGGCGACCGCCAGCGGCTCACCCGTCGCCACGTACGCGGCGATCTCGTCGTCGCTGATGTCGGCGAAGTGCACGGTGGTCGAGGCGACCGCCTCCGCGCGGGACTCGTGCACCACGTCGAGCAGGCAATGACCGGTGTGCAGCACCCCACTGCGCCCGCGCATGCGCTGCCAGCGCCGGGTGGCATCCGCCGCGTCCGCCGGCTTGCCGAGGATCTCACCGTCGAACGCCAGCACGGAGTCGCAGCCGAGCACGAGCGTCCGCTCGTCCGGGTCGGGACGCAACCGGCCCAGCACCGCCTGCGCCTTCAGCCGGGCCAGCTCCAGGCACAGCTCCTGGGCCCGCTCGCTGACCACCTGCGACTCGTCGACGCCGCTGACCAGCACGTCGGGTTCGATGCCGGCGGCCTGGAGCAGCTTGCGGCGGGCGGGACTCTGCGAGGCGAGCACGAGGCGCAGCGGCACGGAGGTCAACACCCTGCCGACGCTACCGGCTGATCCGCGGCGGCGGGTCGTCGGCACGTCGACGCCGGCGCCAGACCAGGTAACCGCCGCCCGCCGCGAGCAGCACACCCAGCGTCACCAGCCCGCGCGCCGTGGAGTCGTCGTCGTTTCTGTCGCGGGCCACCGTCGAGGTGGGCGCGGTGACCGACGGCGTCTCGAAGCCGAGTGGGGGAACGTCGGCGGTGAGGGCGGCGACCAGGTCGATGACGCCGTAGCCGTACTCGTCGTCGCGGCCGGGCGGGCCCTTGTCGATCGCGGTTGCGGTCAGGCGGTGGGCGACCTCTTGGGCGGGGAGATCGGGGTACTTGGAACGGATCAGGGCGGCGGCGCCAGCCACGATGGCGGTGGCACCCGAGGTGCCCGTTCCCTTTGAGTACTTGCCGCCATAGCTGGTGCTGTAAATGTCGACCGCCGGTGCTGCCACATCCACCTCAGGACCGGTCACCGAAACCGCCGCATGCATGCCGGATCGATCAATTCCTCCGACCGCAATGACCCCTTCCTCTGAAGCGGGATAGCCCACAGTAGGGTCGTCTGGGCGATTTCCCGCTGCCGCCACCACTACAACGTCTGCTTGAAGAGCGCCCTTTACCGCAGACGCGAGGCGACTGCTTCTTGCTGCAACGGCGGAGATACAAATGATGTCTGCGCCTTGTTGAATTGCAAACTCCATGCCACGGGCAAGGTCGTCCGTGTCGCCGCCGTCATTGGTGACCTTGCCGCGTACGGGGAGTATCTTCGCCGATGGAGCAATGCCTAGGGCGCCAAGCCCTTCTCGCTGGCCGTGTGCTGCAATGAGGCCGGCCATCGCAGTTCCGTGGCCATCAGCATCTTGCAAGCCATCGCCCGCGGCAGTGAGATCCGTCCCGGGACGTAGATTTCGAACTAGATCCGGGTGGGGGGCGACGCCTGTGTCCACAATTGCAACGGCAACGCCCTCACCGCGGCTTATCTGATGCGCCTTGCCGACATTAAGATAGTTCAGGTGCCACTCGTCTTCACGGATCCTCTGGGCCGCAGATGGTTCCGGCTCCGCAACTGCTGTCGCGGTAGGTGGAGGCACCGCCGAGAAGACTAGTGCAGTAACGGTTGCGACGAAGTGATGCCGTCTCAACGGTCGAAGCCGATAGCTGGTCCAGGATCGATTGGGCCGCGATCCTCTGGTGGGCGGACAACTGGCGTAACTCCCTCGTCAATCTCCCAAGGGTGGTCTGGATCCCAGCGGCGCGGTTCGTTTTCAGCCCGCTGAGAGCGCTGGCCAATCCCTGGCGCGCCACCCAACGGGGAGACGCCATTCATCCCGATTGCCTGGTTGGCTCGTCCGATACCCGGGCGGGAGCCCGCGGCACCGCTCGGCGCAGTACCTGCGCCGCCGCCTCCGATCACCCCACCGACAGGGTTCACTCGGCGCGGCACGCCCCCACCGTTCGGTTGGCGGGGCCCCATGCCTGGCGTGCCACCAATCAGGCCTCCTGGTGGCACAGCCCGTGACGAGGAGGGGGACGGAGCTGGGGCTTCGCCTCCAGCAATTGGGCGACCGCGGGAACCCAGGGGAGGGCGCCCGGAGCCAGAGTTGTGTGGCATCCCAGTCAACGGCGAGATCGGCGGGACGTTCGGTGGCGCCCCCGGTCCGGTACCGGTCGAGGGTGTCAGCGGTGCCGTGCTGTGTGGATTGGGAGTTGTCGGTTTGGGTGCCAGGCCTGTGCCGTTGCCGCCCAAGACTGGTCCAGGTCCAGGTCCAGGTACCGGTCCTCTGTCAGCGGCCGCAGGAGGTGGAATGGGTTGCACCCCCACTGACGACCGGCTTGATCGAGGCGATGCACCTGTTGAAGTCACTGGAAGGGGCACGATGGGTGGGACGACTGGAACTGAAGCTCCCCCGTAAGCATCGGGGTCAAGGTGCTCTCGTCCTGGCCAGGGCTTCGGTGCTGGTGGGCGTTGGAGCATGACCTGGGCTTGTTGGAGTTCGCCGCTCAACCCCGTCATCAGCCCGCGCGCCCGTACGTTCAGCTGCTCCAGATCCGCGTCCGTCACCGGTGGCTTCTCCGGCAGCCGGCTCCCCGCCACCGCCTTCGGGTCGGCGACGATCGCCTCGTACGCCTGCTTCTGCCGCACCTTCTCCGCGTACTCGTCGTGGAGCGGCTGGAGTTCGGCGCGGGTGCTGCCGATGGCGCGGGTGGCGGCGGCGAGCGCGTCGTAGTTCGCGGCGGCGGCGTCGTGGGTGCGCTGCACCTGGTCGATGAGCTGGTCGAGTTCCGCGAGGTACGCCCGCGCGGCGGCGTTGGTCTCGGGCGGCCACGCCTCGGCGAGCCCGCGGCGGTATTCCCGCAGCCGGCTGACGTGGGCCAGGGCGAGGTCGCAGACCTTGCGCCAGCCGGCGACCTGCTTCCACTGGCCGGTGGTGTCCTGGTCCTGGAGGCACGCCCACATGCTGAGCACGTCCATGAGGCGCCAGTCGGTGAGGCCGGAGGTGCGCCCGCTGCCTCGTTCGATCACGGCAGGACCACCCGCCCCTGCTCGGGTGCGGTCGGATCCGTCAGCGGCGGCACCGGGCGGGCGGCCGCGGCCGAGGGCGTGGCCAGGGCCCGTTCCACGTCGGCCACCCGGGCCGAGGAGAAGGCGTCGGAGTCGCCGTACGTCGCTGCGATGTGGCCGGCGGCGCCGGCCAGCCGGCCGGTGGCCGGGGCCAGGTCCCAGACCATGCTGACCGTGGCCTGCTGGGTCTCGTGGTGGGCCTGGAGGAACTGGACCAGCTCGATGAACGCGTCGGCCGGGTTGGGGACCGGGGCCTTCATGTCGTCGGCGATGTACGACAGGTGGGGGGCGTAGTCGCTGCTGACCTCGTCCTGGAGCCGGTCGGCGAACTCGCGCATCCGTCGGATGTCGGCCTCGATGCCGCCGTAGTCACGCAGCCAGCCGGCTGGCTGATTGTCCTCCGGGATCATCGAACCTCCCTGCCCGTCACCGCACGGTTTCCCTGAGTGAGGTTAATGGCTCCTCGCGGATCCCGGCAGTCCTGATGTGCGGGTGGCGTACCCGGGAGGGGTCAGCGGGGGAGGCCGGAGGCGCGCCACGCGCCGGGGCCGGCGACGGGCGCCGCGCCGGCCGGGCGGGCGCTGCGGGCCCACTGCGACACGGCGGCCGGCGCGGGGGCCGCGGCCGGTCGGGTCCGCGCCACGATGGCGCCGACCAGGGCGGCCAGCTCCTCGGCGGTGGGCACGCCGCGGACGATCCGGAACAGCGGCTCTTCGGCAGACATGCCGACAGGGTACGCGTCCAGAACTTGACCTTCACCGCACAGTGGCGTGCCGCCGGTGTACCGGTTGGGGCTGCCGGGTACGGTTTCAGCGATGTCTAACCCGCTTCCCCAACTCGTCGCCGACCGGTACCGGCTCATCTCGCCGCTCGGCCAGGGCGGCATGGGTCGGGTGTGGAAGGCGCGCGACGAGGTACTGCACCGCGACGTGGCGATCAAGGAACTCGTTCCGCCGCCCAGCCTCACCCCCGAAGAGCGCCGCGAGATGCGGGAACGCTCGTTGCGGGAGGCCCGGGCGATCGCCCGGCTCAACAACATCAACGTGGTCCGCATCTTCGACGTGCTGCGCACCGACGGCGACCCGTGGATCGTCATGGAATACGTGGCGTCGAAGTCCTTGCAGGACACGATCGCCGAGGACGGCCCGGTCTCGCCGGCGAAGGCCGTCGAGATCGGCCTCGGGGTGCTGGGCGCGCTGAAGGCCGCGCACAAGGCCGGCATCATGCACCGCGACGTGAAGCCGGGCAACGTGCTGCTCGGCAACGACGGCCGCGTCGTGCTCACCGACTTCGGCCTGGCCACCATCCCGGGCGACCCGAACGTCACCCGCACCGGCATGGTGCTCGGCTCGCCCGCGTACATCGCGCCGGAGCGGGCGAAGGACGGCACGGCGGGGCCGGAGGCCGACCTCTGGTCGCTGGGCGCCACGCTCTACGCCGCCGTGGAGGGCAAGTCGCCGTACGCGCGGCCGTCCGCGATCGCCACCCTGGCCGCCCTGGCCACCGAGCCGCTGCCGCCGCCGAAGAACGCCGGGCCGCTGAAGCCGGTGCTCCAGGGCCTGCTGCGCAAGGACCCGGAGGAGCGGATCACCGCCGAGGTCGCGGAGCGCATGCTGCGCAAGGCCGCGGGACGGCGGGCCAAGGGCATCCCGCTGCTGGACGGCGTACGCCGGCCGGGGCCGAACGGTCCGCGCGGTCCGCGCCCGCCGCTGGTGCCCGTGCCGCGTCCCGCCGACGACCAGGCCGAGTCGCCGGTCACCCCGGCGCCGCGCAAGCCCGACGGGGGTACGTCCGCGGCCGCCGTCGCCGGTGCCGCGGGGATCGCCGGTGCCAGCGCGAAGATGCCGGCCGGCTCGGACGCCGTGCCCACCGCGAAGGTGGCCCCGCCGGTCGCCGAACCGACCACGAAGCTCGACGCCGGTCCGGTGGGCGCCGACACCCGGGTGGACGGCGCCGACCCGGCCCTGGACGAGACGATGCTGGACGGCGAGCCGGTGGTGGAGCGGCCGGCCCCGCCGAGCAACCCGACCTCCGTGCTGGCCGAGCCGGTCAGCCCGGCGCCGTCGACCGGCCGGGCGGCGGTGATCCCGGGTACGAAGCCGGAGCGCAACAGGCGCAACCTGCTGATCGGCGCCCTGGTCGCGGTGCTGCTGGTCGGCCTGGCGGTGGCCGTGCCGCTGCTCAACTCCGGTGACGACAAGGGTGGCGGGCAGCCGGCCGCCGCCACCTCGTCGGCCGCGGCTCCGCCCGCGCCGGGGACCAGCGCCGCGCCGACGTCGGCCGCGCCGAGCAGTGCGGCGCCCAGCGCGACCCCGTCGACAACCCCCTCGGCCTCCGCCGACACCCTGCCCGCCGGCTGGCGCTACTACCGGGGCCCGAACGGCTTCCGGGTGCCGATCCCCGAGGGCTGGCAGGCCCGGCCCGGCAACAGGCAGGTCGTGCTCTACGAGACTGGGGGCGCGCGGCGCGTGCTCTTCATCCAGTGGACCGACACGCCCAAGAAGGACGCCTACAGCGACTGGCAGCAGCAGGAGCCGGCCCGCCGCAGGTACGTCGACGACTACAAGCTGGTCGGCATCACCCGCTGCGACTACTTCCGCACCTGTGCCGACTGGGACTGGCTGGAGACGCGCAACGGCGGGACCCGCTTCCACGTGCGTAACCGGGGCGTGGCCACCGCCAGCAACCGGGGCTTCGCCCTGCGCTGGGAGGTCCCGGCGACCGCCTGGGAGGCCAACCTGGCCAACTGGGAGATCATCACCAAGGGCTTCAAGCCCGATCGGGCGAACTGACCCAGGGAATTCCGCCCTTGCGAAACTGACTCGCATGGCCTTCCGTCGTCGGGGGTATTGAGACCGCGACGACGGAAGGAGGAACGACATGGGTTACCGACACAAGGACACCGGCCCCCGGTTGGCACTGTGGATGCTGGTCGCGCTCGGGGACGTGGTTCTGCTGCTGGTCAGCGCCGGCCTCTCCGCGCCGGTCGCGGTGCTCGGTGTCGTCGCCCTCACCGTCGCGGGGGTGGCGGCGTGGCGGCTGGCCCGCCGGACCACTCTGGCCGGGCGGGGCGCGGTCCCCGTGCCGGTCGCCTCGCGACGCAGGGCATGACCCGGGCGGTACGACGGCAGTGGCGGCAGCCGGACCAGCTATCGACCCTCGGTCGTAGCCGATCCCGCTGCCGCCGACTGGCGGCCATGGGGGCTGGTCAGGTGTTGTTGGCCAGGGCGATCAGCCGGGTCCGGTCACCGTTCCAGTAGTTGCGGTCGACGTTGCCGCTGATCCCGGAGACGCTGCCGGTGCTGGTGTACTGCCAGAAGCTCCAGAACGGGGCGCCGGCCGGCAGGGTGCCCACCGTGCTGGACCACCGGGCGACCCACAGCGGGTGGTTGGCCCACGGGGCGGTCCAGCTGCCGGTGCACTGGTTCCACCAGCTGGTCGTGGTGTAGATGACCGCGTACCGGCCGGTGCGGGACCGGTAGGTGTTGAGGAAGTCCTGGATCCAGTTGCGCATACCGGTGGTGGTCAGGCCGTAGCAGTAGCCGCCGGCGTACGGGTTGCCCTCCATGTCGAGTGCGGCGGGCAGCGTACGGCTGTCGGCCGACCAGGCGCCGCCGTTGGAGGCCAGGTAGTTGGCCTGGGTCGAGCCGGCGGAGATGTTCGGCCGGGCGAAGTGGTAGGCCCCACGGATCACGCCGGCGTTGTAGGCGTTGACGTAGTTCGCGTTGAAGTTCGGGTCCTTGTAGCTCGTGCCCTCGGTGGCCTTGATGAAGGCGAACTGGATGCCCGCGTTCCGCACGCTGGTCCAGTTGATGGTGCCCTGGTAGCGGGAGACGTCGATGCCGGGGGTGGTGGCCGCGGCGGCCGGTCCGGCGGTCGCGACGAGGGCCGCCACCGCGGTGGCGGCGACGGTCAGGCCGGCGGCGAGCAACCGGCGCACGGAGAGTCTGGTACGAGCCATTGATGCCTCCAGGGACGTCAAATGATTGACGTCAATCTTTGGAGGTAAGTGCCCTAGATCGCAAGGGGGCTTAAAGAAATCTTCATTGACGATCGTCGTTGCCCCGATGGCCTGGGTGTGGCGGTTCAGCGGAGGGTGCTCGGATCGATGACCCATCGGAAGGGCTCGGTGATAGTCAGCGTCTCGCCGGCCTTGGCGACCCGGTCCTCGACGTAGTGCTCCCCGTCCAGCCGGTGCAGCCGCAGGGAGTGGCTGTCGCCGTCCTGCTCCACCAGCAGGTACCACGGGATCCGGGCGATGGCGTAGAGCTGCATCTTGACCAGCCGATCGGCGGCGGCGTTTCCTGGTGAGACGATTTCCCCGACGAGCCGGACCTCGCTGGCCTCCATCACGGTGCCCTCGTCGTCCGTGTCGGCCACGACCAGGTCCGGAATGACGATGCGGTCCAATCCGAGTCGGACGTTGACAGCCTCGAACACCAGCAGCCCGTCCTGCTCGACCGCTGCTTCCACTGAGTTGGCGAGGCGGCGCGAGATGGTCTGGTGTCTTCTGCTCGGAGCAGGGCTCACGATCAGGCTCCCGTCGAGCAGTTCGATTCGGTCGCGGCTCTCGCCCAGGGCGAAGTAGTCGGCCTCGGTCCAGAGGCCGACGTGCTGCCCGAAGGGCTCAAGCGGGGCCGCGCTCATCGGCGTTCACCTCCGCTCCGATCCGCCACCTGATCACTCTCACACGATACGGGCCGTCGTCCCTCGAACGACACAGCTCAGGCAGGTAGGCTCCCCGCCCATGCCCCTGATCGACGGCCTCACCACCCTCTGGGACAAGCTGCTCGGCGCCCAGCCTGACCCGCCGCCGCTGCTGGTGCTGCTCACCGCCGTCGTCGCGGTGGCGGTGGTCGCCACCCGGCTGCCCTGGCGGATCGCCCGCAACGCCGTGACCATCGCGCACGAGGGCGGCCACGCGCTCATGGCCCTCCTCACCGGCCGACGCCTGCGCGGCATCCGGCTGCATTCGGACACCTCCGGGCTCACCCTCTCCGCCGGGCGCCCCACCGGCCCGGGGATGATCCTCACCCTGCTCGCCGGATACGTCGCGCCGTCGCTGATCGGTCTCGGTGGGGCGTGGCTGCTCGCCGGCAACCGGATCACCCTGCTGCTCTGGGTCGCGGTGGCGCTGCTGCTGGCCATGCTCGTGATGATCCGCAACGTCTTCGGCGTGCTGTCGCTGCTGGTCACCGGCGGCGTGGTGCTCGCCGTCTCCTGGTACGCCTCGCCGCAGGTGCAGGCGGCGTTCGCCTGGACGTCGGTCTGGTTCCTGCTCTTCGGCGGCGTCCGGCCGGTGATCGAGCTGCAACGGATGCGCAGCCGAGGGCGGATGCCCGAGTCCGACGCGGACCAGCTCGCCCGGCTCACCCCCTTCCCGCCGCTGTTCTGGGTGACGGTGTTCCTGCTGGTCAGCCTGGCCGCGCTGGGCGCCGGCGCGCTGCTGCTCGCCGGCCCGATCCTCACCGACGCCGGGCTGACGGTCTGAGCGGGACCCACCTCGCGATCGTGACCTGAGCGGCTCCTGGTCGACCGGACGCCGCCCGCTTCCCGCTGTGGAGTGGACCGCCGGGCGGGCCGGGCCGGGGGCGGGGCAGAATCGGACGGGTGCGATACGTGATCATCGGGGCGGGCGCGGTCGGCGGCACCATCGGCGTACGGCTGGCGGAGGCCGGCCGGGACGTGACGCTGGTGGCCCGCGGCGCGCACCTGGACGCGCTCCGGGAGCGGGGCCTGACCCTGCGGACGCCGGACGGCACGGTGACCCGCCGGCTGCCCGCGGAGGCCGGGCCGGAGGCCCGCCCGTTGCCGGCGGACGCCGTGCTGGTGCTCACGGTCAAGTCGCAGGACACCGGCGCGGCCCTGGCGACCTGGGTGGACGCCCCGGTCGAGGGCGGCGGGACGGCGGGCGAGCGACTGCCGATCGTGCTGGCCCAGAACGGCGTCGCCAACGAGCCGGCCGCGCTGCGGCTGTTCGCCCGGGTGCATCCGGTCTGTGTCTGGCTGCCCGCCACCCACCTGGAACCCGGCGTGGTGGTGGCGAACGGGTACCCGCATCCGGGGATGCTCCACCTCGGCCGCTACCCGTCCGGCGCGGACGACACCAGCCGCGCGGTCGCCGGCGACCTGACCGCCGCCGGGTTCGTCGCCCCGGTCCGCGACGACGTGATGCGCTGGAAGTACGGCAAGCTCCTGGGCAACCTCGGCAACGGCCTCCAGGCGCTGCTCGGCCCGGACGTGCCCGAGCCGCTGGCCGCCCGGGTCCGCGCCGAGGGGGAGGCCGCGCTGGCGGCCGCCGGCATCGCGCACACCATTCGCGCCGAGGAGGCCGCCGAGCGGGGTGACCGGGTGGGGCACCGGCCGGTCGGCGGCGAGGAGCGGGCCGGCGGCTCCACCTGGCAGAGCCTGGCGCGGGGCGCCGGCTCCGCGGAGGCGGACCACCTCAACGGCGAGATCGTGCTGCTCGGCCGGCTGCACGGGGTGCCCACCCCGGCCAACGCGGCGGTCCAGGCCGCCGTCCGGCGGGCGGTCCACGAGCGCGTCCCGGCCGGCGGCTTTCCTCTCACCGAGCTGGAGAAAATGGTCGGCTGACCGGGCAACCACACCCCGCGCCCCAGGCGTGTCCCCTGCGAACACGGGGAGGTGACAGGTGCCCGACAGCGAGGGATTCGACGAGTTCTACCGCGGCAGCCGGCAGCGGCTGCTCGGTTTCGTGTACGTGCTCACCGGCAACCTGGCCGAGGCCCAGGACGCCGTGCAGGAGGCGTACATCCGGGCCTGGCAGCGCTGGTCGACGGTGCGCGGGTACGACGACCCGGAGGCGTGGGTCCGCGTGGTGGCGAGCCGGATCGCGGTGAGCCGGTGGCGCAGCCTGCGCAGCCGGGCCCGGGCGTACCTGCGGCACGGGGCGGAGGAGAGCGTCCCCGCGCCGAGCACCGAAACGCTGGAGGTGGTGGCCGCGCTGCGCCGGCTGCCGGAGGCCCAGCGCACCGCCATCGCGCTGCACTACCTGCTCGGGATGCCGGTGGCCGAGGTGGCCCGGGAGACCGAGGCGCCGGTGGGCACCGTCAAGGCCCGGCTCTCGCGCGGGCGGGCTGCGCTGGCCGGGCTGCTGACCGTCGTGGATCTGGAGGAGGAGGCCGCAGATGCGTGACGACGGCACATTCGTCGAACTGTTGCAGCGGGACCTGCGGCAGGTCCGCTGGCCGGAGCCGGCCGAGATCCGGGCCACGGCCCGGCGCCGCAGCCGGCGTACGGCGGTGGCGGCCGCCGCGGCCGTGTTGGCGGTCGCCTCGGTTTCCGCCGTCGCCGTCGGCCGTGCCGGAACACCGACACCAGCCCCACCGGGCGCCGGCGTCGGGGGACGCGCGGAGATTTCCGCGGCGGCGATGCTGACCCCGGCCGATCTGCCGGCGAAGACGGACGAGCGGCTCGGCGACGCGGGCCTCGGCGAGCGGGTCCGGGTCGACGACATCCTCCGGACGTGCGCACAGGAGCAGGGGCTGCCTACGGATCAGGTCGTTTCGCGCTACTCCCGCTCGCAGACTCTGATCGGGACCGTCGAGGTGGATGGCTCCGCCCCGTACCGGCGGCCGTTCATCAGCCAGGACGTCTACCGGCTGGATGACGGGACGGCCGGCCCGCTCTTCGCCGACCTCGACCGGTCGGTGGCGGCCTGTTCCGGGTGGCGGCAGGTCGGGCCGGTCCAGACGGGCGAGGGGAGCCCGGTCACCACGACGATGGTGCACAACTGGACGGTGGCCGAGAGTGACTTCGCCGGTGATCAGGCCATCCTGCTCCGGCACACGGTCGCCGTGCCGCTGGACCCGTCGACGGGTGAACCGGTCGGACTGGCGCCCCTGCCGGAGGACCGGCTGGTGGTCCGGGTCGGGGACCTGGTCACCGTCCTGGTTCCGGAAGAGCCCCTGCGTCCGGGTGTGCCTGGGAACACCGTGACCCAGGCGCAGCTGCTCGACCTGGCGCGTGCCGCGGCCAACCGGATGTGCGCCGCCGCCAACCCCGCCTGCTGACACCCGCGAGGCCCCCGCCGGGCGTCCGGCGGGGGCCTCGCGAACCGCCCCTACAGCGGGATGTTGCCGTGCTTCTTCGGCGGCAGGGTCTCGCGCTTGGTGCGCAGCACCCGCAGCGCCCGCACGATCTGGGTCCGCGTCTCGTGCGGGGGGATCACCCCGTCGACGTACCCGCGCTCCGCGGCGATGTACGGGTTGGCCAGGGTGTCCTCGTACTCGGCGATCTTCTCGGCGCGGACGGCGGCCGGGTCCTCGGCGTTCGCCAGCTCCGAGCGGTAGAGGATGTTCACGGCGCCCTGCGCCCCCATCACCGCGATCTGGGCGGTCGGCCAGGCGAAGTTCAGGTCCGCGCCGAGGTGCTTGGAGCCCATCACGTCGTACGCCCCGCCGTACGCCTTGCGGGTGATGACGGTGACCTTCGGGACGGTGGCCTCGGCGTAGGCGTAGATGAGCTTCGCGCCGCGGCGGATGATGCCGTCCCACTCCTGCCCGGTGCCGGGGAGGAAGCCGGGGACGTCCACGAAGGTCAGCACCGGGATGTTGAACGCGTCGCAGGTGCGCACGAACCGGGCCGCCTTCTCCGAGGCGGCGATGTCCAGGGTGCCGGCGAACTGCATCGGCTGGTTGGCGACCACGCCCACCGGGCGCCCCTCGACCCGGCCGAACCCGACCACCATGTTCTGCGCGTAGAGCGGCTGCACCTCGAGGAACTCGCCGTCGTCGAGGACGTGCTCGATGACCCGGTGCATGTCGTACGGCTGGTTGGCCGAGTCCGGGATCAGCGTGTCCAGCTCCCGGTCCTCGTCCGTGATGCCGAGATCCACATCAGCGGCGAAGACCACCGGCTCGTCCAGGTTGTTCGACGGCAGGTACGACAGCAGCGCCTTGACGTACTCGATCGCGTCCTCCTCGTCGGTGCCGAGGTAGTGCGCGTTGCCGCTGCGGGCGTTGTGGGTGCGGGCGCCGCCCAGCTCCTCCATGCCCACGTCCTCACCGGTGACCGTCTTGATCACGTCGGGGCCGGTGATGAACATGTGCGAGGTCTGGTCGACCATCACGGTGAAGTCGGTGACCGCCGGGGAGTAGACCGCGCCACCCGCGCACGGGCCCATGATCAGCGAGATCTGCGGGATGACGCCGCTGGCCCGCACGTTGCGGAAGAAGATCTCGCCGTAGAGGCCGAGCGAGGCGACGCCCTCCTGGATCCGCGCGCCGCCCGAGTCGTTGATGCCGACGACCGGGCAGCCGATCTTCATGGCCAGGTCCATCAGCTTGACGATCTTCTCGCCGAAGACCTCACCGAGGGAGCCGCCGAAGACGGTGAAGTCCTGCGCGAAGACGCAGACCTGCCGGCCGTCCACCGTGCCGTAGCCGGTCACCACGCCGTCCCCGTACGGGCGGGTCTTCTCCAGCCCGAAGTTGGTCGAGCGGTGCCGGGCGAATTCGTCCATCTCGACGAAGGAGCCCTCGTCGAGGAGCATCTCGATCCGCTCCCGAGCGGTCTTCTTGCCCCGCGCGTGCTGCTTCTCGACCGCGCGTGCCGACCCGGCGTGCACCGCCTCGTCGAGCCGTCGCTCCAGGTCCGCCAGCTTGCCGGCGGTCGTGTGGATGTTGATCCCGGTCTCGGTAGTCACCCAGGGAATATAACGATGGTTCAGGTGGGTGCCGCTGTGCAGTGCGCCTCACCGCTTCCCGGCCACCGGCCGACGCGCGGGCCGTAGGCTGGCGGGATGCCCGGCTCGCCGTACACCGATCTGGACCGCCCGCCGCTGTCCGCGGCCCGGTTGCAACGCGCGCTGGTCGCGCCGCACGGGCCCTGGCGCAGGCTGGAACTGCGCGCCGAGACCGGCTCGACCAACGCCGACGCGGTCGAGGCCGCGCGGGCCGGCGAGCCGGAGGGCCTGGTGGTGGTCGCCGAGCGGCAGACCGCCGGCCGGGGCCGGCGCGGCCGGATCTGGCAGTCGCCGCCCCGGGCCGGCATCGCGACCAGCGTCCTGCTCCGGCCGGGTGAGGCCGTCGCGGAGCGCGGCTGGTCGCCGGTGCCACCCCCGGGGTACGGCTGGCTGCCGCTGCTCGCCGGCGTCGCGCTGGTCGAGGCGGTGGCCCGGCTGGCCGAGCTGGACGCCCGGCTGAAGTGGCCGAACGACCTGCTGCTGGACGGCGCGAAGTGCGCGGGCGTGCTGGCCGAGGCGGTGCCCGGCGCGGCGCCGGAGCAGCCACCGGCGATCGTGGTCGGCATCGGCCTCAACGTGACCCTGCGCGCCGACGAGCTGCCGGAGAACCCGACCGGGCTCCCGGCCACCTCGCTCCAGCTGGCCGGTGCCGCCGCCACCGACCGGGACCCGCTGCTGCGCGCCCTGCTCCGCTCGCTCGCCGACTGGTACGAGCGCTGGCGGGACGCCGGGGGCGACGCGGTCGCCAGCGGCCTGCGGGACGCCTACCTGGCCGGCTGCGCCACGGTCGGCCGGCAGGTCCGGGTGCTGCTCCCGGACGGCCGCGAGGTGCGCGGCACCGCCACCGGCGTGGACCCGGACGGGCAGTTGCTGGTCGACGGTCCGGAGGGGGAGTTGCGCCTCGCCGCGGGTGACGTGCTGCACCTGCGCTGAGCACCCTCCGCGCGGCCGATCCCGGAGGATGCGCCGACCGGTTACGGTCAGCGCGTCCTGTTCTGCGAGGAGGTTTTCCGTGGCGTTCCCCGAAGACGTGCTCACCGAGGACGAGCACGTCGTGCTGCATCTGCACCCGCACTGGAAGGCCCTGATCCGGCCGATCCTGGTGCTGGTGCTCGCCGTCGCGGCGGTGGTCGCGGGCTGGGTCCTGCTGCCCGAGGGCGACGGCGGCACCATCGCGCTCTACGTGATCGCCGCGCTCGGCCTGGTGCTGGTGTTCTGGCTGGGGCTGTGGCCGTTCCTGGTCTGGCGCACCACCCACTACCTCTTCACCAACGAGCGGGTGCTGCTCCAGGAGGGGGTGTTCTCCCGCAACCGGCGGGACCTGCCGCTGACCCGGATCAACGACCATGCCATGCACCAGAAGTTCGTGGAGCGGCTGCTCGGCTGCGGCACGCTGACCATCGAGTCCGCCGGTGAGCGCGGCCAGTCGGTGCTCAACGACGTGCCGCACGTCGACAAGGTGCAGACGAAGCTCTACGAGCTGGTGGAGGCCCACCACGACCGGCACAGCCTGGGCGACGGCGAGATGCGCGAGATGCTGGCCGACATGGCCGAGGGCAAGCCGCTGCGCGACCCCTCCGCCTGACTCCCGCAGCTCCGGCGCCCCGCCCAGCGGGCGCCGGAGCGCCGGGTCGGCGTCAGCGGCGCGGGGTGCGGCGGGGAGTGGGCTGGAGTTCGGCGGCCAGTTCGGCGTCGAGGTCGGCGCCGAGCGCGCCACCCAGGCCGGCGTCCGCCGGCGCGGGTCGGCTCTGCAGCGGGGCGTAGTCGCCCGCGCGCCGCTCGCCGAGTGGTGGTTCGGTCTCCTCCAGCTCGCTGACCGACTCGGCCAGCTCGGCCACCGGGTCCATCTCGGCCACGTTGTCCCACTCGTCGCGGGGGATGGCGTGCCAGGTCTCCGCGGCGTGCTTCGGCACCGGCTGGAACACGAACGTCCGGTAGGACCAGAAGCGGAACAGCGTCGCCAGCAGCACGCCGCCGGTCTTCGCCACGTTCAACGCGAGCAGGCTGTGCACGCCGAGGCCGTACTTGGCCAGCGCCAGGACGCCGAGTTCGATGATCAAGCCGGCGCCGTTGAAGAGGAAGAACAGGACGTATTCGCGGCGAAGTGCCGACTTCGGCCGATCCCGGTACGTCCAGTGCCGATTCATCAGATACGACGTGATCGTCGCGACGATGGTCGCGATGACGGTCGCCTTGAGCTGGCCGTCGCGGAAAACCGTGAGTGCCAGCGCATTGAACACCGCGTAATTGATGACGGTGTTGATGCCGCCGACGATGCCGAATTTGAGCGCCTCGTGGATGAACTTCTGCCAGCGCTCGGGCAGCAGACGGACAAGAGGCATGCGGAACACCTTAGGGCAGTTGGCAGGGCCGACTGGGCCCGGCAGGACGGGATGGGCGGTGGGTCACGCCCCGGACTCTCGGTCGCGGCTCGTCGCCGGAACGGGGGGAGTTCCCGCCTCGACGAAAACGAACCGTCGGTACGACCAGAACCGGAACAGCGTGCCCAGGCCGGTGCCGACGATGAAGCTGGCGATGTTGTCGGCCAGCGGGGTCTGGAACACCTCGGGCCAGATGGCGCCGAGCCCGTAGCGGCTGATCGCGAGACAGGCCACCGCGATGCCGAGGCCCACCCCGTTGAAGAAGAAGAACAGCGCGTATTCGCGGGCGGGGTGGGAGCGCTGGCGGTGCCGCCAGGTCCAGAACCGGTTGCCGAGGAACGCCAGGGTGGCCGCAATGACGGTGGAGACGGTCTTGGCCGCCACCGGCGGCATGTGCCGCACGCTCGCCAGGTAGTTGAAGAGTGCGAAGTCGACGAGGAAGGCGAAGCCGCCGACGGTGGCGAACTTGCTCATCTCGCGGACGAGGTGACCGAAGCGGTCGATCAGGGCGCCGATCAGACCCCGACGGGTCTGCGGAGCCCCCGGTTGGTCTCCGGTCATCGTCGCGGCCACCCGCCGAGAGTACCGGGTGCGCGCTCGGCTGACCGGCCGCAACGGCGAGTCGGCGGTCCGCCGCACCGGCGCGCCGCCCGCGGGTGGCGGGACCGGGCCGGGTGCGCGCGTCGCGCCCCCTCCGGTGACCGCCGTCCAGTTCCGATGTCCGTGAGCGGAGCGTAACCGGCCGTGGGGAATTGTGGACCGGATCACGGAATCGTCGTTCGTGACATCCCGATCCGCTTCCCCGGATCGGGGGCCTCCGCGGGGTTGGTGAAGTCCTGGGCGGTCGAAGGTTCATCGCAAGATTTGCGTGAAACTGCGCGCGAAAGCGGGTAAGAGATCGCGATGCCGCAGCGTGGCCGTACCTTGTGCAGTTCTTCACAACCAGTCCCACTGACTGGGGAGGCAGCCCGGTTTACGCTGAGGCCAATCCCAGGTTTCCACGAAGGCGACGCACCGGCTCGCCAGAACTCGTGCATCCCATACATCGGTCAGCGTCGACCACAAGGAGATGTGACATGGTTGCTCCGGCTACTGTTCGGGGTATCGATCAGGCCCCGACGTCCCACCCCAAACTGCTCGCCTGGGTACGTGAGGTCGCGGAACTGACCACCCCCGACCGGGTGGTCTGGGTGGACGGGTCCGATGAGGAGTGGCGCCGCCTCACCGACGAGCTCGTCGAGAAGGGCACCCTGATCCGGCTGAACCCCGAGAAGAAGCCCAACTCGTTCTACGCGCGGACGGACCCGACGGACGTCGCCCGGGTCGAGGAGCGCACCTTCATCTGCTCCGTCGACGAGGCGGACGCCGGCCCCACCAACAACTGGATGGCGCCGGCCGAGATGAAGCGGACGATGACGGAGCTGTACCGCGGGTGCATGCGCGGGCGGACCATGTACGTCATCCCGTTCTGCATGGGGCCGGTCGAGGCGGAGAGCCCCATGTTCGGCGTCGAGATCACCGACAGCCCGTACGTGGTCGCCTCGATGCGCATCATGACCCGGATGGGCGAGAAGATCCTCGAGGCCATGGGCGACGAGGCCGACTTCGTGCACGCGCTGCACTCGATCGGCGCCCCGCTCGAGCCGGGCCAGCAGGACGTGGCCTGGCCGTGCAACGAGACCAAGTACATCTCGCACTTCCCGGAGACCCGGGAGATCTGGTCCTTCGGCTCCGGCTACGGCGGCAACTCGCTGCTCGGCAAGAAGTGCTACTCGCTGCGGATCGCCAGCGTCATGGGCCGCGACGAGGGCTGGCTCGCCGAGCACATGCTGATCCTCAAGATCACCTCGCCGGAGGGCAAGGTCTACCACATCGCGGGCGCCTTCCCGTCCGCCTGCGGCAAGACCAACCTGGCCATGCTGGAGCCGACCATCCCGGGCTGGAAGGTCGAGACCATCGGCGACGACATCGCCTGGATGCGGTTCGGCCCGGACGGCCGCCTCTACGCGATCAACCCGGAGTACGGCCTCTTCGGCGTCGCGCCGGGCACCGACTGGAAGACCAACGCCAACGCGATGCGGACGCTGGACCGCGGCAACTCCGTCTTCACCAACGTGGCGCTCACCGACGACGGCGACATCTGGTGGGAGGGCATGGGTGAGCCGCCGGCGCACCTGATCGACTGGAAGGGCAACGACTGGACGCCGGAGAGCGAGAACCTCTCCTCGCACGCGAACAGCCGCTTCTGCACCCCGATCACGCAGTGCCCGATCCTGGCCGACGACTACTACGACCCGAACGGCGTGCCGATCGACGCGATCCTGTTCGGCGGCCGGCGCCGGGACACCGTCCCGCTGGTCACCGAGGCCCGCGACTGGGTGCACGGCGTCTACATGGGCGCCACGCTCTCCTCGGAGACCACCGCCGCCGCGTCCGGCGCGGTCGGCGTGGTGCGCCGCGACCCGATGGCCATGCTGCCGTTCATCGGCTACCACGCCGGCGACTACTTCCGGCACTGGATCGAGATGGGCAAGGGCGCCGACGGCGACGAGGCCAAGCTGCCGAAGATCTACTACGTCAACTGGTTCCGCAAGGACGCCGAGGGCAACTTCCTCTGGCCGGGCTTCGGCGAGAACTCCCGGGTGCTCAAGTGGGTCATCGAGCGCCTGGAGGGTCGGGCCGAGGCGGTCGAGACCCCGATCGGCATGGTCCCGGCCCAGGACGCGCTCGACGTCGAGGGCCTGGACATGACCCCGGAGGACGTCCGGATCGCGCTCAAGGTCGACCCGGAGGAGTGGCGCAACGAGCTGCCGCTGGTCACCGAGTGGTTCGAGAAGTTCGGTGACAAGCTCCCCGGCGTCCTCTGGGCCGAGCTGGACGCGCTGCGCGCCCGGCTCGACGCGGAGCCGCAGAAGTAGAGGTGTGACGAAAGCCCGCACCGGGCAACACCGGATGCCATGAGGACGGCCGCCGAACCTGTCGAGGTCCGGCGGCCGTCCGCCGTCCGGGCGCTGACCACCCTGCTCGCCCTCACGGCGGCGGCCACCATCGCGGTCGAGCTGCTCAACTACTGGTACGCCCCGGAGCAGGAGTTCGGGCTCGCGGTCCGCACCGGCTGGGCGATGCTGCGCTCGCTGGGCTTCCTGGTGCTGATCGGGCACGTGAAGCGGGGCCGGGCGGTGGCTAAGCCGTTCGGGCTGATCCTCGCGGTGACCACGGTCTTCGCGGTGGGGCGGCTGGTCGTGCCCCGGGCCGGGGTGCCGCCGCTGCCCGGCCTGCTCGGCTTCGCGGTGCTCACCGCGCTCTGCGTCGCCGTGGTGGTGCTGCTCTACCGTTCCGAGGCGGTCGGCGGGCACCTGGTCCGGCACCGCAAGGGGCTGGTCGTCGAGGGCGGGGTGATCTCCTGGCGGGAGGTGGTCCCGAAGCGCCCGCCGGTCACCGGCTGGCTGCTCACCGCCCGGGTGGCCGCGTTCACCTACAGCCCGCTCATGCTGGTTCCCGCCCTGGTCGCGACCGGCTCCATCCTGGACGGGCGGATCAGCGCCGTGCCGGCGGTGCTGTTCTGGTTCGCCGCCGGCATCGCGGTCAGCTACGCCGTGCTCTTCTGCACCGCCTTCCTGATGCGCGACCGCCCGTGGGCCCGCAAGCTGCTGGTCGTCATCACCCTGGGCACCCTCGCCGTCGACCTCCCCCTCTGCTGGTGGCTCCTGGGCGTGGACGGCCTCATCCGCGACGGCGCCCCCCTGGTGACGGCCGCTCTGCTGACCCTCTATTCCCTCCACCGCTCCACCCGCACCCCTGCCCCGGCCCGGTGATCATGAGGTTGGCGGCGGTGTTGATCTCCATTGGTGCCGCCAACCTCATGATCAACGGGGGTGGGTGGGGCGCGGCGGGGGTGGGGTGGGGTCAGGGCGGTGGAGGATGGGGAGGTGGGGGAGTTGTGGGACGTGATCGTGGTCGGGGCCGGGCCCGCGGGGGCGGCGGCGGCGCTCGGCGCTCGGCGGGCGGGGGCGGCGCGGGTGCTGCTGCTCGACCGGTACGACTTCCCGCGGGACAAGGCGTGCGGGGACGGCATCGCCGCGCACGCGCTGGACGTCCTCGCCGAGCTGGGCGTGACCGGGGCGGTCGACGGCTACCCGCCGCTGCCCGCGCTGCGCCTGGTCGGCCCCGGCGGCGGCACGGTGGCCCGGGCGCTGCCCCGGCCCGCGTACACGGTGCCCCGGCAGGTGTTCGACGCGCGGCTGGTGGCGGCGGCGACCGCGGCCGGGGCGGAGCTGCGCCGCCACACCGTACGCGAGGTGGAGGTGCGCGAGGACCGGGTGGTGCTCGACGGGGAACTGGCCGCCCGGGCGGTGGTCGGAGCGGACGGGGCCGGCTCGGTGCTGCGCCGGACCCTCGGCCACCCGGTGAACCCGGACCGGCACCTGGCACTCGCGATCCGGGGCTACGCCCCGGCCCGGCCGGGGCCGCCCGAGCAGCTCATCGTCACCTCGTCGCCGCGCTGGCCGGCGTACGCCTGGTCCTTCCCGATCGGTGACGGCCGGGCGAACGTCGGGTACGGGGAGGTGCTGCGCGGCGAGCCGCTGACCCGGGCGCACCTGCTGGACCGGCTGGCCGCCCTGCTCCCCGGCACCGACCCGGCGGCGGTGACCGACCTGCGCGCCCACCACCTGCCGCTCTCCACGCACCGGCCGGCGCCGGGGCGGGGCCGGGTGGTGCTGGCCGGCGACGCGCTCTCGCTGATCAATCCGTTCACCGGCGAGGGCATCTTCTACGCGCTGCGCTCCGGGGCCCTGGCCGGCGCCGCCGCGGCCGGCACCCCGGACTCGGCGGCCCGCCGGTACGCCGACGCGCTGCGCCGCCGGCTCGGCACCCACCTGCGGCACAGCTCGGTGGCGGCCTGGCTGGCCCGGCGCCGGTGGGTGGTGGACGCGGCGGTGCGCGCCGCCCGCCGGGACGACCGGGTCTACCGGACCGTGGTCGAGCTGGGGCTGGGTGACGGACGTCTCGACGCCCGCACCCTGGGCATGATCGGCTTCGGCCTCGCGCGGGCCGATACGGCACCGAGACACTGATCTTCCAC
Source organism: Micromonospora sp. NPDC004540 (assembly GCF_040610095.1). NCBI lineage: Bacteria > Bacillati > Actinomycetota > Actinomycetes > Micromonosporales > Micromonosporaceae > Micromonospora > Micromonospora sp. NPDC004540. Next base: position 15,120 of record NZ_JBEXLR010000044.1, on the reverse strand, counting down.
GCGGGTCGCTACCCTGCAAGGTGATGACTCTGCGGAAACTCCTCTACTCCGTGTACGAGCGCCGGCTCACCGCGAAGCTCGCGGGCAAGCCGGTGCCCCGGCACGTCGGCGTGATGTGCGACGGCAACCGCAGATGGGCCCGGGAGATGGGCTTCGTCGACCCGAACGACGGCCACCGGATGGGCGCCGAGCGGATCAAGGAGCTGCTGCGCTGGTGCGACGCCGCCGGTGTCGGGCACGTCACGCTCTGGCTGCTCTCCACCGACAACCTCTCCCGGCCGGCCGCCGAGCTGGACCCGCTGCTCCAGATCATCGAGGACCTCACCACCGAGCTGGCCGAGGCGGGCAACCCCTGGCGCCTGCGGATGGTCGGCGCCCTCGACGTGCTCCCCGCGCAGCACGCCGCCGCGCTCAAGGCGGCCGAGGAGCGCACCCGGGAGCGCGGCGGCGGGGCGCAGGTCAACATCGCGGTCGGCTACGGCGGCCGGCGCGAGATCGCCGACGCGGTCCGCTCGCTGCTGCTGGAGCACGCCGCCACCGGCGGCACGGTCGAGGAGCTGGCCAACTCGATCGATGTCGACCACATCTCCGAGCACCTCTACACCAAGGGGCTGCCCGACCCGGATCTGATCATCCGGACCAGCGGCGAGCAGCGCCTCTCCGGCTTCATGCTCTGGCAGAGCGCGCACTCCGAGTTCTACTTCTGCGAACTCAACTGGCCCGACTTCCGCCGGGTCGACTTCCTCCGCGCCCTGCGCTCCTACGCCACCCGGCAGCGCCGCTACGGCGCCTGAGGGGCGCCGTCGGCCGGCGCACCCGGCAGGCACGCCGTCGGCCGGCGCACCCGGCAGGCACGCCGTCGGCCGGCGCACCCGGCAGGCACGCCGTCGGCCGGCGCACCCGGCAGGCACGCCCTCGGCAGGCACGCCCTCTGGGGCGCGGCCTCAGCGCAGGTGGGGAAGTGCCTCGGTGAGGAAGTCGCCGAGGGCGGCGGGGGAGTCGAGGGTGAGGTCGGCGGCGTCGGCGACCTCGTGGCCGGTCTCCGGGTTCGCCACCGCGACGCAGACGCCGAGGAACTGCGGGTCGGCGGCGGCCCGGGCGCGCAGCGCCGCGAACGCCTTGATGTCGGAGACGTCGTCGCCGAAGTACCAGGCGCCGCCGGCGTCCCGTACCGCCTCGCCGATGACCATGCCCTTGTCCCGGTCGACCGGGGGCTTCAGCTCCAGCACCATGCGCCCGGCCTGGCAGCGCAGGCCCAGCCGCTCGGCCCGCTCCCGGCCCCACTCCTGCACGAGGTCGCCGAGCTGCGGCGCGGTGCGCCAGTGCAGCGCGACGGAGAGCCGCTTGAACTCCACCAGGGCGCCGGGCGGCAACTCGGCGCGGGCCTGCTCGGCCAGTTCGGCCATGGTCGGCACCCAGGGCAGGGCGGCCGGCTCGGTGACCGTCTCGCCGCCGGAGTGGCTGTGCTCCAGGCCGTAGAGGCCGTACAGGTCGATGCCGGCGAGGCCGCCGAGGTGGTCGCGGAGGAACTCCACCGGGCGCGCGGAGACGATGGCGATCCGGCGTACCCGTGGGGCGAGCGCCTCCAGCGCGGCGAGCACCTTCGGCGCGGGCTGGACGGCGGTCGGGTCGTCGTCGACCGGCGCGAGGGTGCCGTCGAAGTCGAAGAAGAGCACCACGTCGGCCGCGCGGGCGGCGGTGGCGCGCCACGCGTGCTCGGCGTCCAACGGGGTCTTCGGCTGCTGGTTGCCCAGATTCAACGGCGGCACGCGCGACAGCGTACCCCGGTCACAGCGGCATATTCGTGGCCGAGATGTGACGCCGCAACGACGCGGAAGGTCAGCGTTCGGCGGCTCCCCGTCCCCGGCGCCCGAACGGCACCACGGCCGCTTCCTGCCCGTGGCTCAGCAGGTAGCCCTCCACGAAGCCGGTGTTCCGGTCGCCGGTGTGCGCCTCGATCTCGTTGAGCCGCGCCACCAGGAACTCGGTGAGCGCGCTGACCCGGTCGTTGAGCCGGTCGTGCAGTTCGGCGACGACGGCGAGGACCACCGCGGTGCCGGCCGTGGTGAGCGCGAAGAGATTGACGACCACGGGAAGCTGCCCGCCGTCCAGTACGCCGACCACCACGTTGCCGGTCACGCACGATGTCACCGACACCACCGCGACCACGACTGCCAACCATTTCAGGGTCATGGACAGACCCCTCCTTCTGTCCCGCAGGGCTGGGTTCGGCTGTGTCCCGTCCCCCCGCCGATGACGAGCCCCGAGCAGTACAAACAGGGACGCTAGCGCGTCCGATCCGAGCCTGGAGGGGATCGATCGGATCTGTCCGGCCGTTCTTTCGCCATTTGCGGAACTAAGTGGAGTGTCGTCTATCCGGCCTGTCTTCCTCGTTTTCCGGAATCGGCCGGGAGTGTCGGGCGGTAAGCGAGGTAGCGAATGGTTTCCCGGATGTGAAACTTCTCGGCGTCGGAGACGTTCGGGTCGACCAGCCGGCGCAGCAGCGCCTCGACGTCCGGGTCCATCGGCGGCGGGGTGGGGGTGGCGCGGGGGGCCGCCGTGCGGTCCCAGCCGAGCGCGGTGAACGCCGCCGCCGGGTTGAGCCCCAGGCCCTCGCAGAAGGCGACCACCCGCTCCGCCTCCGGGTCGCTGGCCCAGTCGCCGCGGACCCACCGGTTGATGGTCTGCCGGGAGACGCCGGTGCGCCGGGAGACCTCGGTGCCGCTCCAGGCCCGCGTGGCGCGCGCGTCCTCCAACGCGCGGCGGACGAAGGTGGCGAAGGCGATCTTCCGTGCGTTCGCGGTCTCGGTCACCCCGTGACGGTACGGCCAGTCGGTCTCGGCAGCTCGTCCCGGCACGCTGCTGTCACGCCGACGTGACGGTGATCCACGATTCTCGGTAAACGATCCAGCGCTGTTCCTGAGGGGTGTCACCCGGGCAGAATAGATGGACGCCAGTACGGCGGTAAACAGACGAAAAGCTGATACTGTCACGCTCATGAGACAACTTACGGTGTGTCACGTGCATGAGACGACGAGTGCTCACATGCGTCACTCCGCGGGTGTCGAGGGGGTCTCGTGACCGAGCTCGCGACCCGTGCGCAGGCCTTCGGCCTGATCGCGGAGGGGGTGACCGCCGGGCTGAGCGCCCCGTGGCGGCTCTATCTGGCCCGAGGCTGCCGCTACCTCTCCCTCAGCGTCGGTGACCGCGACGAGTGGAACGCGTGGCGGACCCACCTCGGCTGTCCCGAGCTGAGCGTCCGGGTCTACGACGCCGGCGGCGAGATCCGTCGGGCCTCGGTGGCCGAGGTGATCGTCGACGGTTGCCGGATCAGCGTCGAGCTGGTCGAGGAGGTCAGCACCGCCGATCTGGAGCGGCTGCTGGTCGTCGACCCCCTGCCCGGGGCGGACGAGCGATGAGCCCTTTTGTCGCCGTCGTGCTGGTCCTCGTGCTCGGCTCGACCTGCTACGCGGCGGGCCGGCTGCACGGCCAGCTCAGCTACCGGATCGGCTACCGGTTCGGCTACCGCCAGGGCTACTTCGACGGTGACCGCGGCGCCTGGAACCGGCGCCGACGGGACGCCCAGGCGGCGATCGCCTCGGCGCTGGCCGGCCCGGCCCCGACCGCGGTGAGCGCCCCGGCCGGGCGCAGCACACCGTTCGCCGGCACCGCCGTCCCCGCCGCGGTCACCGCCCGGGCCACGTCCGGCCCGGTCCTGCGGACCGCCGCGACCGCCCAGCTCGGCGGCCTGGCCACCCGCCAGGGCACCACGTACACCGGCTCGTCGTTCGGCACGGCCGGCGGCGGGACGCGGACCGGGACCCTGGTCCGGCGGCAGGGCTGAGGTCCGCCCAGACGCGGTGTGCCGTCCGCGGCGGACGCGCACCGTCGGAGCCGTCGTCAGACCGGTGACGGCGGCTCCGCCGGCCGGGATGCGCGCAGGGGGCATGCATCCCGGCCGGTTCCGCCGCGCGCCGTTCATCTCCCGTGTACGTGTGATCCACTGGCACCACTAGCCGACCGGGCCCGGGGCCACTAGCGTCTAGGCATGGCACGGGGTTTTCCCGGGCCAGCCGGACAGCCCGGACCTGCGACCTCGCGCACGGGGCCCGCATCCGACCCCGTGTCCCCCGGGCACCGGAAGAGGCGGAACTCGGGTGGCCGGGTGCCCATCCGCGGAGCAGGCCTGTGACCACTCGCCGTACCCCCGCCGCTGCCGATCAGACCCCGGCCGCGACCGCCACGACCCGCCGGACCACCCGCAGCCGCCGCACGGCCGCCGCGTCCGCCGGCACCGAGGAGCCCCGACCAGCCGGCCAGGCCTTCGTCCTGGACACCTCGGTCCTCCTCTCCGACCCCGCAGCGTTCCACCGCTTCGCCGAGCACGAGGTGGTGCTGCCGCTGGTGGTGATCTCCGAGCTGGAGGGCAAGCGCCACCACCCCGAGCTGGGCTGGTTCGCCCGGCAGTCGCTGCGCATGCTGGACGAGCTGCGGGTGAGGCACGGTCGGCTGGACCGGCCGGTGCCCGCCAACGACCAGGGCGGCACCCTCCGGGTGGAGCTGAACCACACCGACGACGGGGTGCTGCCGCCCGGGTTCCGGAACGAGTCGAACGACGCCCGGATCCTCTCCGTGGCGCTCAACCTCGCCGCCGAGGGGCGCGAGGTCACGCTGGTCAGCAAGGACATGCCGCTGCGGGTGAAGGCGGCCTCGGTCGGCCTGCGGGCCGACGAGTACCGGCACGGTCAGGCGAGCGACCCGACCTGGACCGGGATGGCCGAGCTGGAGCTGGCCGAGGAGGAGGTCGGTCGGCTGTACGCGGGGGAGACGCTCGACCTCGACGCCGCGGCGGGCCTGCCCTGCCACACCGGCCTGGTGCTGCACTCGGCGCGGGGCTCGGCGCTCGGTCGGGTGCTGCCGGACAAGACCGTCCGGCTGGTGCGTGGCGACCGGGAGGCGTTCGGCGTGCACGGCCGCTCGGCGGAGCAGCGGGTCGCGCTCGACCTGCTCCTGGACGAGTCGATCGGCATCGTCTCGCTCGGCGGCCGGGCCGGCACCGGCAAGTCCGCCCTGGCGCTCTGCGCCGGCCTGGAGGCGGTGATGGAGCGCCGCCGGCACAAGAAGGTCGTCGTGTTCCGCCCGTTGTACGCGGTCGGCGGCCAGGAGCTGGGCTACCTGCCCGGCTCCGAGTCGGAGAAGATGTCGCCCTGGGCCCAGGCCGTCTTCGACACCCTCGGCTCGGTGGTGCACGAGAACGTGCTGGAGGAGGTCACCTCGCGGGGCCTGCTGGAGGTCCTGCCGCTGACCCACATCCGCGGCCGGAGCCTGCACGACGCCTTCGTCATCGTCGACGAGGCGCAGTCGCTGGAGCGCGGGGTCCTGCTCACCGTGCTGTCCCGGATCGGTCAGGGCTCGCGGGTGGTGCTCACCCACGACGTGGCCCAGCGGGACAACCTCCGGGTCGGGCGGCACGACGGGGTCACCGCGGTGATCGAGGCGCTGAAGGGTCATCACCTCTTCGCGCACGTCACCCTCAGCCGTTCGGAGCGTTCTCCCATCGCCGCGATGGTCACCGATCTGTTGGAGGACATCCCGCTCTGAGGCTGAGGTTTGCCCGTATTTGACGGCATTCGCCTTGTGGCGCAGATCACATTCGGCGTCCTTGGTTTCCCATCGGCCTCACTGTGCGCAATGGTGTCCATCGAGCGTCCCCGCATCACCAAGATCGTTGAGCATCGTTCGCCACAGCAGTGCGAATGAGCCACGAGCACCGGTGCGTCGGCTGCGACCGCGAGGGTCGGGGCGCTCACGGCGCCGGCGCGGCCGATCCAGGGCCACGCGTCGCGCCGTGTCCTTGCCCCCGACGAAAGGGACACTTCGTGAGTCGGCTGTGGAGCCGGTTCGGCGCCCGTACGGCCGCTGTCGCACTGCTCTCCGTGGGCGTCGCCGGTGGCTTCTACCTGGGTGAAGACCGACAGACCCAGCAACAGGGCCTGACCGCGCAGGTCGGCCTGGAGGTCGACCGGACGGAGTACGCGTACCAGCGCGACCGCCAGGCGGACCACCGCCTGGAGTCGGCCAAGCAGCGGGCCGCCGAGTACCAGGCGAAGCTGCGCGCCGCTGCGGCGGCCAAGGAGGCCGCCGAGCGAGCCAAGGAGGCCGAGGCGGCGGCCGCGTCCCGCAAGAAGGAGCGGGAGGCCGCGGAGAAGGCGGCGGCCAAGCCGTACGACGGGCCGATCCCGGCCTCCTGCGAGGAGTTCAGCGGCAACCGACGGATCGGTTGCGCGCTCATGCTCGACGAGGGCTTCGGCATCGACCAGTTCCCCTGTCTGGACAAGCTCTGGACCAAGGAGAGCGGCTGGAACCACAAGGCCTACAACGAGGGGTCCGGCGCGTACGGCATCCCGCAGGCCCTGCCGGGCAGCAAGATGGGCTCGGTGGCGGACGACTGGAAGACCAACCCGGCCACCCAGATCAAGTGGGGCCTCGGCTACATCGAGGGCCGCTACGACGACCCGTGCGGCGCCTGGGCCCACTCGCAGAGCACCGGCTGGTACTGATCGGACACCGACGGCGGGGCGTGCGGAGATTCGCACGCTCCGCCGTCGTCGTGTCGCGGCTCGGGTGGCGGTGCGCCCCGATTGCTGATAGCTGTTGACGGGTGACCTGGCATGACGGCCCGACGGGCGGCGACCCCCACCGGTTCGGCACCGAGGCGTTCTACGCCGCGCTCGGCCGCGCCTTCGTCGCCATGTGCGCGGTCGTGCCGGTGCTGTTCCTCGTCGAGGCCGTCGACGTCGGCCTGCGCGCCGACCTCGACGTCACCGCCGGCATCATCCCGCACCGCATCCAGGGGCTGGACGGCATCTTCTTCTCGCCGTTCCTGCACGCCGGCTGGAACCACCTCTACAGCAACAGCATCCCGCTGATCCTGCTCGGCACCTTCGTGCTGGCCGCCGGCACCCGCCGGTTCCTCTGGTCCACGCTGGTGATCATCCTGGTCAGCGGCCTGGGGGTGTGGTTCACCGGCTCGCCCAACTCGGTGGTGGTCGGCGCGAGCGGGGTGATCTTCGGCTACCTCGGCATCCTGCTCACCCGCGGCATCGTCGAGCGGAGCTGGTGGAACTTCGCCGTGGTGCTCCTGGTCGGCCTGCTCTACGGCTGGCAGTTGCTCGGCATCCTCCCCACCGACGAGCGCATCTCCTGGCAGGGGCACCTGTTCGGGCTGCTCGGCGGTGTCGTCGCGGCGATCCTGTTCCGCCGCCGCCGGGCGGAGGTCGCGGGCGGGGACTCGCTCGGGTCACCCCCGGTCACGCTGCCCTGACGGCACGCCCACCGGCCGGCGGGACGTGCTTGCCCGCGGCCACCGGCCCGCCTACCGTCGGGATCAGCACGCGTTGATCCCTTGGCGAAAGTGACGGTACGCCATGCGCGAGGTCGATGTCGCCGTGATCGGGGCCGGTCCCGCGGGGCTGTTCGCCGCCTACTACGCCGGGTTTCGCGGGCTCTCCGTGGCCGTGATCGACGCGCTGCCCGAGCCGGGTGGCCAGGTCACCGCCATGTACCCGGAGAAGCTCATCCTCGACGTGGCCGGGTTCCCCGCCATCAAGGGGCGGGAGCTGGTCGCCAACCTGGTCGCCCAGGCCGCGCCCTTCCGCCCGGACTACCTGCTCGGGGTGCGCGCGGAGAAGCTGTCGTACCTGGACGGGCGGCCGGTGCTCGGGCTGGCCGGTGGCGACCAGCTGCGCTGCGGCGCGGTGCTGGTCACCGGTGGGCTCGGCAGCTTCACGCCCCGGCCGCTGCCGGTGGCGGACAGCTTCGTGGGCGCCGGGATCGTCTACTTCGTACCGCAGCCGACCGAGCTGACCGGCCGGGACGTGCTCATCGTGGGGGGCGGCGACTCGGCGTTCGACTGGGCGGTGACGCTGGCCCCGATCGCCCGCTCGGTGACCCTGGTGCACCGGCGGGACCGGTTCCGCGCGCACGCCTCGACCGTCGACCGGGTGCGCGCCCTGCCGGTGCGGATCGTGGTCAACGCCGAGGTGAGCCGGCTGTACGGGGACGACCGGGTCACGGGCGCCGAGCTGACCGTACGCGGCGGCGCGGTGGAGACCCTCCCGGTGGACACCGTGGTGGCCGCGCTCGGGTTCACCGCCGACCTGGGCCCGCTCGCCGAGTGGGGGCTGAACCTGGACCGGCGGCACATCGTCGTCGACAGCGCGATGGCCACCAACCTGCCCCGGGTCTTCGCGGCCGGGGACATCACCGACTACCCGGGCAAGGTCCGGCTGATCGCCACCGGTTTCGGCGAAGCGGCCACCGCGATCAACAACGCGGCGGTCGTCATCGACCCGACCGCGCACCTCTTCCCCGGCCACTCGTCCGACGGCACCTGACCGGCTCCGGCGGGCTCAGGCGGCGGGCAGGCCGATCAGGTCGGCCATGAGCCCGGTCTGGTGGTCGAAGTACTCGTCGCGGTGCGGCAGCATCCGGTTGATCCGGCCGAACAGCTCGAAGCTGATCAGCCCGAAGAGCTGGGTCCAGCCTGCCATGCCCCGGGCCAGCAGGGCGGGCGGCAGGTCCACGTCGATCAGGGCACCCAGCGCGGCCACGTCCGACCGCAGCGGTTCGGGCAGGTCCTCGCCCAACGGGGTGAGCAGTCCGGCGGCCACCCCGTCGCGGAGGATGCCGACCAGGGTCACCGGGGGCCGCGATGCCGGCGCCACGGTGTCGTCCGGGGCCGCGTAGCCGGGGACGGGGCTGCCGTAGATCAGGGCGTACTCGGCGGGGTGGGCCAGCGCCCAGGCCCGGGCGGCCCGGCACACGGCGTGCCAGCGCCCGCGCAGGTCGGTCCGGTCGACGCCGGCGTCGGCCTCCTCCACCGCGTCGCCGAGCGCACCGTACGCCTCGAGGATCAGCGCGGTGAGCAGGTCGTCGCGGCTGGGGAAGTAGCGGTAGATCGCCGAGGAGACCATGCCCATGTCCCGGGCGACCGCGCGGAGCGAGAGGTTCGCACCGTCGGTGGCCAGGTGGCGGCGGGCGACCGCCTTGATCTCTTCGATCATGCCGGCGCGGACCCGGGCGCGGAGCGAGGGAGCGACCATGCCCCCACTCTGCCACGGAAGAGAGCGGCAATCAAAACCGAGAGCACTGCTCTTGACGGAATCCGCTGGGATCGGTCATGCTCTGTTGCGAGAGCGCTGCTCTCGAATTGGATCCCCGCTTCGAAGGGTGGCCCCTCATGGCCCTGCACGTGATCGTCGGCGCCGGACCCGTCGGCACCGCCACCGCCCGCCTCCTCGCCGAGCGCGGCGACCGGGTGCGGGTGGTGACCCGGCGCGGCACCGGCCCCGCCCACCCCGCCGTCGAGCGCATCGCCGCCGACGCCGCCGACGCGGACCGGCTGACCGCGCTGACCGAGGGGGCGGCGGCCCTGTACAACTGCGCCAACCCGGCGTACCACCGGTGGCCGCTGGACTGGCCGCCGCTGGCCGCCGCGCTGCTCACCGCCGCCGAGCGGACCGGCGCCGTCCTCGCCACCGTCGGCAACCTCTACGGGTACGGCCCGGTCGACGGTCCGATGACCGAGGCGACCCCGCTCGCCGCGACCGGCGTCAAGGGGCGGGTCCGCAACCGGATGTGGGCCGACGCGCTCGCCGCGCACCGGGCCGGCCGGGCCCGGATCACCGAGGTACGCGGCTCCGACTACCTCGGCGCGGACGGGACCTCGCTGGCCATGATGGTGCTGCCCCGGGTGCTCGCCGGGCGGCGGGCGTTCCTGCCGGTCGACTGGGACGCCCCGCACACGTGGACGTACATTCCCGACGTCGCCCGTACCCTGGTCGCCGCCGCGACCGACGAGCGGGCCTGGGGGCGGGCCTGGCACGTGCCCAGCGCGCCCGCCGTGTCCATGCGGGACCTGGCCGGCCGCGCGGCGGCCCTGGTCGGCGCGCCCGCGCCGCGGCTGACCCGGATGCCGTACCCGGTGCTCTGGCTCGGCGGGGTGGCCAACCCGTTCGTCCGGGAACTGCGGGAGACCGCCTACCAGTTCGACCGGCCCTACGTGCTGGACTCGACGGCCGCCACCGCGAGCCTGGGCATCGAGGCGACGCCGCTGGACCGGGCCGTCAAGGAGACGGTGGCGGCGCTGCGCGGTTGACCGGCCGCGGGGGCGGCCCGACCGCGGCGATCAGCACCGCGACCATGGTCAGCGCCGCCCCCAGCAGGGTGGTCGGCGTGGGGTGCGAGGCGGCGGTGGGCAGCAGCACGTCCAGCAGGACGGCGCCGACGACCTGACCGGCGATCGTGGCCAGGCCGAGCAGCAGCACGCCGGTGAACCGGACGATGGCGGCGGCCAGCGCGATGAACACGATGCCGATGGGGCCGCCCACGTAGAGCCACGGCTCGGCCGGGAAACCGCCGGCCGGGCGGCCCCGGACCGCGACCTCCACCGCGAAGGTGGCGAGCAGCGCCACCGTGCCGACGGTGAAGTTGACCAGGGTGGCCGTCATGGCGCTGCCGGACGCCCCGCGGACCCGGCCGTTCACCGCCTGCTGCCAGGCGATGCCCACCCCGGCCGCCAGCGGCAGCAGGGCCAGCGCCAGGGCGCCCGGGTCGCCGAGCCGGTCGCCCACCGCCAGCAGCACGGCCACCACGGTGAGCACCGCGCCGACCAGCCGGTTCGGGGTGACCGGCTGCCGCCCCATCGGGCCGATGCCGGCCCGGTCGACCAGCAGGCTGCTGCCGGACTGCCCGGCCACCACGGCGACCGTGAACACGGCCACGCCGAGGGTGCCGATGGTCAGCCCCTGGGTGGCGACCAGGAAGGCGCCGCAGACCCCGCCGAGACACTGCCAGGGCCGAAGCGAGCCGGCCCGGAGCGCGGCGCGCAGGGCGGCCAGCCCCCGCCGGCCGCCCGGGGTGGCGGGGACCAGCACCAGCAGGATCAGCAGGCCCACGCCGAACGAGACCACCGCGGCGGCGATCCCGTCGGCCAGCCGTACGCCGAGTTCACCGTTGATCCGGGACTGGACGGCCACCGCGACCCCCGAGGCGGTGGCCAGCCCGGTGCCGGCGACCCGCCGCGTGGTCGACAGCGCCGGGGGCGCCGCCGTCCCGGTCGCGGTCACTCCTGCTCGGCCAGGGGGCGCCCGTCGAAGTCGACCGCCGAGTAGAGCGCCAGCTTCTCCAGCCGGTGGTAGGAGTCGATCACCCGGATCGTGCCGCTCTTCGAGCGCATCACGATCGACTGGGTGTACGCCCCGCCCGCCCGGTAGCGCACGCCACGCAGCAGGTCACCGGAGGTGACGCCGGTGGCCACGAAGAAGCAGTTGTCGCCGGTGACCAGGTCGTCGGTGAAGAGCACCCGGTCCAGGTCGTGCCCGGCGGCCAGCGCCTTCTCCCGCTCCTCGGCGTCCTTGGGCCAGAGCTTGGCCTGCATCATGCCGCCCATGCACTTCAGCGCGCAGGCCGCGGTGATGCCCTCCGGGGTGCCGCCGATGCCCATCAGCACGTCGACATCCGACTCGCCCCGGGCCGCCGCGATGGCGCCGGCGATGTCGCCGTCGGAGATGAACCGGATGCCCGCCCCGGTTCGTCGGATCTGCTTCACCAGGTCGTCGTGGCGCGACCGGTCCAGCACGCAGACCGTCACCTCGGCGGGGTCGGTGCCCTTGACCTTGGCGATCCGGCGGATGTTCTCGCCCACCCCGGCGTTGATGTCGACCACGTCGGCGTACATCGGGCCGACGGCGAGCTTCTCCATGTAGAAGACGGCGCTCGGGTCGAACATCGCGCCCCGCTCGGCCACCGCGAGCACGGCGAGCGCGTTGGGCATGCCCTTGCTCATGAGCGTGGTGCCGTCGATCGGGTCGACCGCCACGTCCACCTCGGGACCGGTCCCGTCGCCGACCTCCTCGCCGTTGAAGAGCATCGGGGCGTTGTCCTTCTCGCCCTCGCCGATCACCACGACACCGCGCATCGGGATCGAGTTGATCAGCTTGCGCATGGCGTCGACCGCGGCTCCGTCGCCGCCCTCCTTGTCGCCCCGGCCGACCCAGCGGCCGGCGGCCATGGCCGCGGCCTCGGTCACCCGGACCAGATCGAGGGCGAGATTGCGGTCGAGATCCTGCGGGGTCCGCGTCCTGGTGGTTGTCATGACGGCTTCCTCCTCGCGACGTTGCGGGGTGGACCGGCGGGATGCGGCCGTCGCCGCCGCCGGCTTTGTCGCTGATCCTCACACGATCTCAGGTTCGACGCCGGAGCGGGGCGGAGGAGGCCAGGATCACGTCACCCGGACGGCTGCGAGAATGGCCGGGTGGAACCCGCACAGCCTGCCGACCGCGTACCGACCGACGCCACCCCGCCCGACGGCCAGCCGCCGGTGCGGCCGGACGCCTCGGCGACCCCGCCGGCCGGGGAACCGGCCCTGGTCGAGCCGACCGGGGCCGCGCCGCTGACCGACGCCGGTGAGCAGCCCGCGCCGCCCCCGCGGAAGGAGAAGGCCAGGTCCGAGCGGTCGCCGAAGGACATGGCGCTGTCGCTGCTGGTGCTGCTGGTCCCGATCGCCCTGCTGCTCGCCTTCTACCGGGGCTTCCTCGGCGGGGACGAGCCGGTCACCGTCGACCCGGCGCCCGCCGTCGAGCAGGCCCGGGCGGCCAACGCCTTCCCGGTCGCCGAGCCGCGGGGGCTGGGCTCCGACTGGCGTACGGTCAGCGCCCGCTACCAGGCCGAGCCCGGCGGCGGAACGCTGCGCATCGGCTACCTGACCCCGGAGGGCCGGGGCGCGCAGCTGGTGGAGAGCAACGTGCCGGCGGAGAAGCTGCTGCCGGCCGAGCTGAGCGGCGGCCAGCCGCAGGGCCCGGCCGACCTGCCCGGCGGCGCGAGCTGGCAGCGGTACACCGCGCGCGGCAACGAGCAGGCCCTCGTCCTGCTGGAGCCGAACCGCACGGTGCTCGTGGTCGGTGACGCCGGGGAGGCGGAGCTGCGCGAGCTGGCCACCGCCCTGCGCTGACCCGCTCCCGTCGCCGCGCCCCCGGGGCAGGCATCGGTCCGCTACGCTGCCCGGGCCCGACAAACCGGTACGCGTGACGCGTCCCGGACAGCAACCGGAAAGAGATTGACGTGAACCTTCGACGCTGGAGCGTCGGCGTACTCGCCGCCGCCCTGTTCGTGCCCGGTCTGGCCGCTTGCAAGACCGAGGCCGACTCGCCGACCGCCGACAGCAAGTCCAGCGCCCCGGCGGTGCCCGCGGACCCGAAGGAGGCGCTCGCCGCCTCCACCAAGGAGATCCAGAAGGGCAACTTCAGCTTCTCGATCAAGGGTGGCGAGTTCAACGGGGACGGCAAGGTCCACATGCCGTCCAAGAGCGCCGAGATGAAGATGTCCAGCGGCGCGACCGCCGCCGACGACATCTCGATGGCCATGCACATGGTGTTCATCGACACCGACAGCTGGCTCAAGCTCGACCTGGACGGCGCGATGGCCGACGCCATCCCGGGCTTCAAGGCGACCAAGGGCAAGTACCAGCACCTGGACCGCACCAAGGTCAAGGACGCGGGCGAGCTGGACTTCGACTTCAGCGACGTGGACCCGGCCGGCAGCGACAAGATGGTCAAGGCGATCACCGACGTCAAGAAGACCGGCGAGGGCACCTACGAGGGCACCATCGACGCCACCAAGGCCGCCGACTCGGACCTGCTCGACGCCGAGACCGTCAAGGCCCTCGGCACCAAGGCCAGCGCCGTGCCGTTCACCGCGAAGCTCGACGCGCAGGGCCGGCTGACCGAGTTCGCCGTGCAGGTGCCGGCCGCCGGCGCCGCCGAGGCGCAGACCGTGACCGTCACCTACGCCGACTACGGCACCGCCACCCCGGTGCAGGCCCCGCCGGCCGCCCAGGTCGTCGAGGCGCCCGCCAGCCTCTACGACATGTTCAAGGGCTGATCCTCCAGCGGTCGGGGGCGGTTCGCGCCGTCCCCGGCCGCCGCTTCCGGTGCCCTTCCGCACCGGGCCGGGATTGCGGAACACCGCTTCAGGGAACAGAAGGGGGCACGAGCCCGCCGGGGCCGACCACACCGGCCGGACGGGGCTCGTGCGCCGGAGCCGGCGTCCGGGCTGCGGCGCCCGACTCCGGCACCTCCGTGGGCCGGACGACCCACCTGGAGAGGTTTGACGTGAAGATTCGACGCTTCAGCGCCACCGCGTTCGCCGCGGCGCTGCTCATTCCCGGCCTGGCCGCGTGCAACGACAACGGAACCGTCGGCACGGGCGCGTCCGCCACCCCGGCCGCCTCCGGCAGCATCGCCCCGAGCGGCACCCCCGGCGGCGACGCCAAGCAGGCCCTGCTCGACTCCACCAACGCGATCCGCGACGGGAACTTCCGGTTCACCATGGCCGGCGCCGGCTCCACCGCCGAGGGGCAGGTGCACGAGCCCACCCAGAGCGCCGAGATGCGGATGACCATCGGCGACCCGTCGTCGGACCTGATGATGAAGCTGGACCTGATCCACTACAAGCCGGACAGCTGGGTCAAGCTGGAGCTGGGCGGCAAGGCCGCCGCCAGCGTGCCCGGGCTGAAGAACCTCAATCTCGGCAAGTACCAGCACCTGGACCAGACCCGCATCCAGGGCAACCGGGCGCTGGGCTTCGACTTCGACCAGGTCGACCCGGCCGGCAGCGCGGTGCTGACCCAGGGCATCACCGAGGTCCGGCAGACCGGCGACGGCGCGTACGCGGGCACCGTCGACGTGTCGAAGGCGGCCGAGGCCGGCTCGCTCGACCCGGCCGTGATCACCGCGCTCGGCGCGCAGGCCCAGTCGGTGCCGTTCACCGCGAAGGTCGACCCGCAGGGCCGGCTCAGCGAGCTGGTGCTCCAGATCCCGGCCGCCGGGCAGAGCGCCGCGCAGGACGTGAAGATCACCTACACGGACTACGGAAACGCCGCGGCCGCGCAGAAGCCCCCGGCCGACCAGGTCGTCGAGGCGCCGGCGGAGTTCTACAACCTGTTCAAGTGACAGCGTGCCGGCGGGGCGGCTCCGGCCGCCCCATGCGCGGCCGCACCTCCATCCCCGGCCTGTACGCGTGCGGCGAGGTCGCCTGCACCGGCGTGCACGGCGCCAACCG
>NZ_JBEXLR010000043.1:0-49325 GCF_040610095.1 Micromonospora sp. NPDC004540 | reverse complement strand
CCGCCCGGGTGGTCCCGGCGCCGGCGCGGCCGCGGCGCCCCCGCTCGCGGACCCGCTGAGCCACCGGGCCGGCGGCGGGAGCGCCGCCGGCCCGGCCATGGCTCAGGACGGGAGCGTCCACTTCTGGTTGGCCTCGCCGGTGCAGCTCCAGATCTGCGCCGGCGTGCCGTCGGCGCTGCTGTTGTCGGTGACGTCGAGGCACTTGCCGCCGACGCCGGTGATCGGGCCGGTCGGCGTGCCGCCCCCGCCGCCGCCGGACTGGCTGCCGGCCCAGGTGAACGTGGCGGTGGTGCGGGCCGGCAGGGTGTAGGCCACGGGGTTGCCGTGGGCACGGGAACGCGGCCGCCCGGGATCCCGTCCGGGCGGCCGCACTGACCAGCGGCTCAGCTCTCCCCGCGCACCCGCCGGATCGTGTCGCGGTACCAGTGCGCGCTGCGCTTCGGCGTGCGCCGCTGGGTGTCGTAGTCCACCCGGACGATGCCGAACCGCTTGTCGTAGCCGTACGCCCACTCGAAGTTGTCCAGCAACGACCAGGCGAAGTAGCCGCGCACGTCCGCGCCGGCCTGCCGGGCCCGGGCCACCGCCTGAAGGTGCTCGGTCAGGTACGCCACCCGGTCGTCGTCGGCCACGAACCCGTCGGCGTCCGGCTTGTCGTCGAACGCCGCCCCGTTCTCGGTGATCACCAGAGGCACGCCCGGGTAGTCCCGGTGCAGCCGGACCAGCAGCTCGGTGAAGGAGTCCGGCACGATCTCCCAGTCCATCGCGGTGCGCGGCAGGTCCCGGCGGATGACCCGGCGCACCGGCCGGCCGTCGTCGTCGCGCTCCCGGCCCTGCTCGTCCGTGCCGGAGTGGACCTGCCCGAAGTAGAAGTTCACCCCGAGCACGTCGATCGGGGACGAGATGACCTCCAGGTCGCCCTCCTCGACGGGGATGCGCACCCCCTCGGCGGCCAGGTCGGCCACCACGTCCTCCGGGTAGGCGCCCCGGAACACCGGGTCCAGGTAGAGCCGGTTGCCCAGCCCGTCGGCGGCCCGGGCAGCGTCCCGGTCGGCCGCGCTGTCCGTGGCCGGGTCCGCGGTGGACAGGTTGACGGTGAGGCCCAGCTCGATCGGGGTGGCCGCCGCGGCGCGCAGCCGCTGCACCGCCAGCCCGTGGCCGAGCAGCAGGTGGTGTGCGGCGGCGATCCCGTCACCCAGGTTCCGCCGCCCCGGGGCGTGGTTGCCGTACGCGTACCCGAGCATCGCCGAGCACCACGGCTCGTTCAGCGTGGTCCAGGTCTTCACCCGGTCGCCGAGGGCCGCGAAGACCAGCTCCGCGTAGTCGGCGAACCGGTAGGCGGTGTCCCGGTTCGGCCAGCCGCCCGCGTCCTCGAGCTCCTGCGGCAGGTCCCAGTGGTAGAGCGTCACCCACGGGTCGATCCCGCGGCCGAGCAGCTCGTCCACCAGGCGGTCGTAGAAGGCCAGGCCGGCCGGGTTGGCCGGCCGGCGGCCGCCCGGCTGCACCCGCGGCCACGCCACCGAGAACCGGTAGGTGTCCAGGCCCAGGTCCGCGATGAGCGCGACGTCCTGCGGCATCCGGTGGTAGTGGTCGCAGGCCACGTCGCCATGGTCGCCGTTGGCCACCGCGCCCGGCACGCGGCAGAAGGTGTCCCAGATCGAGGCCGTCCGGCCGTCCTCGGCCACCGCGCCCTCGATCTGGTACGACGAGGTCGCCACCCCCCACCGGAAGGTCGGCGGGAGGGTGTCGATCGGGTCGGCCTGCCCAGTGGTGGCCGGGCGGGTGAGGTCGGTGTCCATGGTTCTCCTCGCGGTAGCGGGTCGTTCGGTCGGACGGAGGATGGGGGTCAGCGGGGGACCGGGCCGGCGACCGGGTGCAGCCAGCAGGCGACGTCCCGGCCGGGTTCGGCGGCGCCCAGTACCGGCACCTTCTTGTCGCACGGGTCGAAGGCTTTCGGACAGCGCGGGTGGAACGCGCAGCCCTCCGGCATGGCCCGCAGGTCCGGCGGCGAGCCGGGAATGCCGGTCAGCTCGCGGCGCGGGCCGCGCAGCGCCGGGAAGGAGTGCAGCAACCCCTCGGTGTACGGGTGCAGGGCCTGCCGGTACAGCTGGGCGGCGGGCGCCTCCTCGACGATCCGGCCGCCGTACATGATGGCGATCCGGTCGGAGAACTCGACCAGCAGCGACAGGTCGTGGGTGATGAACAGCACCGCGAAGCCCAGCCGCTCCCGCAGCTCGGCGAGCTGGCCGAGGATCTGCCGCTGCATCACCACGTCCAGCGCGGTGGTCGGCTCGTCCATGATGACCACCTGCGGCTCCAGCGCCAGCGCCATGGCGATCATCACGCGCTGCCGCATGCCGCCGGAGAGCTGGTGCGGGTAGCTGTCCAGCCGGTCCGCGGCGATGCCGACCAGGCGGAGCAGGTCCCGGGCCCGGGCCAGCCGGCCCGCCGCCGTGCTCTTCGGCTCGTGTGCCTTGATCACGTCGAGCAGCTGGGTGGAGACCTTGTGCACGGGGTTGAGCGAGTTCATCGCGCCCTGGAACACGATCGAGGTCTCCGCCCAGCGGAACTGCCGCAGCTGCGCCGGGCTGAGGGTCAGCACGTCCACCGGCGGCCCGTCGGTCGGGTGGTAGATCACCTGGCCGCCGCTGACCACGCCGGGCGGCGGCAGCAGCCGGGTGAGCCCGTACGCCAGGGTGGACTTGCCGCTGCCGCTCTCCCCGGCCAGCCCCAGCACCTCGCCGCGGTGCAGGGTCAGGTCGACGTCGCGGACGGCGTGCACCGCCGCGTCACCGAGCCCGTAGTCGACCCGCAGCCCGCGGATCTCCAGCACCCGATCACTCATGGTGCGACCTCCTCTCGGGGGGCCGGCACCGGTCGGGCCGGGGCCAGCACGGGGGTGAAGCCGACCCGCATCCGCACGGAGCGGCCGTCGGCGGTGCGGATCCGGGTCTTGCCGGCGCTGCGCAGCCGGGGGCTGACGAACTCGTCGATGCCGAAGTTGATCAGGGCGAGGGCGGTGCCGAGCAGCGCGATGGCCAGCCCGGCCGGGACGAACCACCACCAGGCGCCCTGCGCGAGGGCCTGCTGGCCCTGCGCCCAGAACAGGATGGTGCCCCAGTTCCAGGACGAGATCGACGAGATGCCGATGAAGGCCAGGGTGATCTCCGACATCACGGCGAAGATGACCGTGCCCACGAAGCCGGACGCGATGATCGCGGTGAGGTTGGGCAGGATCTCGAACAGGATGATGCGCCAGGTCCGCTCGCCGGTCGCCCGGGCCGCCTCGACGTAGTCGCGGCGCCGCAGCGACAACGTCTGGGCCCGCAGCACCCGGGCGCCCCACGCCCACGAGGTGAAACCGATGATGAGCGCGACCAGCGTGTCGCTGGCCTGCTCGACGATCGACGTCACGATGATGATCAGCGGCAGCGCGGGGATGACCAGGAACACGTTGGACAGCGCCGACAGGCCCTCGTCAGCCACCCCGCCGATGTAGCCGGCCGTCACGCCGATGAGGATGGACAGGATCGTCGCCAGGATGCCGGCGACCAGGCCCACCACCATGACGCTGCGCGCGCCGACCAGGATCTGGCTGAAGATGTCCTGACCGAGATGGGTGGTGCCGAACCAGTGCGTGGCCGACGGAGGCTGGAGCACGTCGCCGCTGCGCGCGTCCGGGTCGTACGGCGCCACCCACGGCCCGATCACCGCGAAGAGGCAGTAGACGGCCAGGATGGCCAGGCCGGTCGCGGCCTTGGCGTTGGCGACGAACCGGAAGCGGCGCCGCTTCGCCCGGCCCGGCGCGGCCGCCGGTTGGGCCATCGCCCCCTGACCGGGGATGACCTGCTCGATGCTCGACGGTGAGATAGTCATCGCTCAGCTCTTTCGGGTCCGCGGGTCGAGAAGCAGGTACGCCACGTCGGCGAGCAGGTTCGCCACCAGCACCGAGATCGTGATGATCAGGAAGATCCCCTGCATCAGCGGGTAGTCCTTGGCGCCGACGGCCTGGAAGAGCTGGTACCCGAGACCCGGGTAGGAGAAGACGATCTCCACCAGCAGCGTGCCGCCGACGATGAACCCGAGCGACAGGGCGAAACCCGAGACGTTGGGCAGCAGCGCGTTGCGCGCCGCGTAGCTGAGCGCGACCCGGCGCTCCGACAGCCCCTTCGCGTGGGCGACCGTGATGTAGTCCTCCGACGAGACCGTGACCATCATGTTGCGCATGCTGAGGATCCACCCGCTCATCGAGGAGACCAGGATGGTGGCGGCGGGCAGGATGCTGTGCTGGATCGCGCTCGGGATGAAGTACTGGTCGAACGCCGGCACGAGGCCCGGCTCGTAGCCGCCGGAGGACGGGAAGAAGCTCCCCGGGCCGGCGAACACGGCGATGGCGACGAGGCCCAACCAGAAGTACGGGATCGAGGACAGGAACGTCGTGGCCGGCAGCAGCCCGTCGACCCAGGAGCCGCGCCGCCAGCCCGCGCCGACGCCGAGCGCGGTGCCGAGGAGGAAGCTGATGATCGTGGTGATGCCGACCAGGCCGACCGTCCACGGCAGGCTGTCGCCGATCACCGTCGAGACCGGGGCCGGGAAGAAGGTGAACGACAGCCCCAGGTCGCCGTGGAGGAGCTGCCCCCAGTAGTCGAGGTACTGCTCCCAGACGCTCTCGTTCGCGTCCAGCCCGAACAGCACGCGCAGCGACTCGATGGCGTCGGCGCTGATCCGGCCCTGGTTTCGCGAGATGAGCGACTGCACTGGGTCGCCCGGCACCAGCCGCGGGATGAAGAAGTTGAGCGTGATGGCCGCCCACGCCGTGAACAGGTAGAAGGCCGTGCGCTGCAGGAGGAATCTCATCGGGTCTCCTCCAGGGTGGCGGTGCCGTCCCGCTCGACCGCCGCCGAGGGCGGCGCCACGGCCGGGTCGGCGTCGGGCGCGGCGGAGCCGGGGGTGTCGGCGGCGACGGTGGCCGGGTCGTAGAGCCAGCAGGCCGCCCAGTGGCCGGGCCGGTCGCCGATGTCCAGCCGCGGCGGCAGGTCGGTGGTGCAGCGCCGCATGGCGTGCGGGCACCGGGGGTGGAACCGGCACCCGGCGGGCGGGGCGATCAGGCTCGGCGGCTCCCCCTGGCCGCGGTCCTCCCCGGCGGCCGCGTCGACGCCGGCGCCGTCGCCGGTGATGCGCTCCGGGTCCGGCGCCGAATCGGTGAGCAGCCGGGTGTACGGGTGGGCCGGGTTCTGGGTCACGGTCTCGCTGTCGCCGCCCTCGACCATCCGGCCGGCGTACATCACGATCGTCTCGTCGGCGAAGTAGCGGGCCGAGGCGATGTCGTGCGTGATGTAGAGAATGGCGATGTTCAGCCGCTGCTTGAGGTCCTGGAGCAGGTTGAGCACGCCGAGGCGGATCGACACGTCGAGCATGGAGACCGGCTCGTCGGCGAGGAGCACCTCCGGGTCGGCGCCGAGCGCCCGGGCGATCGCCACGCGCTGCCGCTGGCCGCCGGAGAGTTCGTGCGGGAAGGCGTCCAGGTAGCGCTCGGGCGGGGTGAGGCTGACGCGGGTGAGCAGCTTGCCGAGGGCCGCCTCCAGGTCCTCGGCGCTGCGCCCGGCGTTGCCGTGGATCCGCAGCGAGCGGGTGAGGTGGTAGCGGACGGTGTGCACCGGGTTCAACGACGCGAACGGGTCCTGCAGGATCAGCTGGACCCGCCGCACGTACGACCGGAAGGGACGGCCGCCGCGCACCCGGGTCGACGTGCCGTGCAGGCGGATGTCGCCGGCGGTGCGGGGGTAGATCTGGGCCAGCAGCCGGGCCACCGTGGACTTGCCGGAGCCGGATTCCCCGACCAGCGCGGCCACCCGGCCGCGACGCAGCGCGAACGATACGTCGTCGACGGCGTGCACGACGGCCGGCGTCCGGGAGAAGAGGTCACGCAGCCGCCTGCGGACGGGGAAGTGCTTGGTCAGGCCGACGGCCTCCAGCACCACCTCGTCGACCGGCGCCGCCGCGCTCTCGCTCAACGTCATGCCGAGTTCCTGTCTCAACGTGGGGTGCGCCTCCCCGGCCGGCTGGGGAGCCGGCCGGGGAGGCGGTTCGAAGGTCAGCCGTTGGCGGGCTTGAGGTGCAGGACCACGTCCAGCGCGTTGGGCTGGGTGGGCTGCATGGCGCCGTACGGGTTCGAGTCGTCCGGCCAGCCGGTCCAGTTCTTCGTGCTGTACGCCCCACCGATGTTGTCCGCGCCGACCGGGATCATCGGCATCTGGTCGACGAAGACCTTCTGCAGCGTGTTCATCGCGGCCGTGCGGGCCGCCTCGTCGGTGGCGTTCGCGTAGGCGACCAGGGCGTCGGTCGCCTCCTTGTTGTTGAAGCGGCCGAAGTTGCCCGCCGGGGAGGCGGTGCCGATCGGCTTGAGCTGCCGGCCGTCCATGATGGTCCGGTAGATGTCGTACGGCGTGGCGCCGCCCTCGGTCCACCGGAAGGTCGCCTCGAAGTTGCCCTGCTCGACATTGCGGAACCAGGCGTCCTGGTTGGCCTTGTCGACCGTCGCGGCGATGCCGATCTTCGACAGGTTGTCCTTCACGATCTCGAGGCTGGTCTGGTAGTCGGACCACCCGGCCGGGTCGGTGAGCTTGATCGTGACGGCCTTGCCGGTCTTGTCCTTCAGGGTGTTGCCGTCGAGCTTGTAGCCGGCGCCGGTGAGCAGCGCCTTGGCGCCCTCGATGTCGACCTTGTGCTCCTGGCCCTTGAACTCCGACGCGATGAACGCGTCACCGGCCGGGCTGGGCAGGCCGGTCACGCTCTTCACCAGCGGGTGGAAGTACGAGGCCTCCGCCGTGGTGAAGATGTCCTCGCGGTCGATGACCATGTTCATGGCGCGGCGCAGCGTCGGGTCGTCGAACGGCTTCTTCGTGGTGTTGAGGTAGAGGCCGTGGATGCCCAGGATCGGGGGCGCCCACACCTTGTGGTGCTCCTGGTCCTTGGCGACGAAGACCGTCTGGTAGTTGGGGATGAAGACGAAGCTCCACTCCGACTCGCCGTTGGCCAGGGCGGTGGTCTGCGCGCTGTTGTCCGTGTAGGAGGTGTAGCGCAGTTCCTTGACGTTCGGCAGGTCCTGCCAGTAGCCCTTGTCGCGCACCGCCAGGGTCATGCTGGCCGGGGTGAACGACTTCAGGGTGTACGGGCCGCTGCCGACCGGCTGCTTGACGGCGTCGGTCGTCGGGTCGCTGATCTTCTCCCAGATGTGCTTGGGAACGATCGGCACCCGCCACAGCACCTTCTGCTGGTTCACGAACTGCGGGCTGGCCATCTTGATGGTGACCTCGTTGCCGCTGGCGGTCGCGTCCGTGTAGGGCACGCCCTGGTCGTTGAGCGCCGGGTACTTCTTGACCAGGTTGTAGGTGAAGGCGACGTCCTCGGCGGTGACCTTCTGCCCGTCCGACCAGGTGGCGTTGTCGCGGATGGTGACCTTCACCGAGGTGTAGTCCGAAGACCACTCGGCCTTGGTCGCGAGCCACGGCTTGAACGGGTCGGCCGGCTTGACCGGGTTCCACATCATCAGCGGCTCGAAGATCTGCCAGCGGTAGCCCAGCGAGGCCGCGGCGGACGTGGTGAGGAACGGGTTGTTGTTCTCGGCCTGCGGGCCGTTGGGCATGCCGACGTTCAGCACCGTGGCCGCCTGGCCGTTCTTCTTGTTGGCGTTCGGGCTGTCGCCGCACGCGGCGACGCCGGTGGCCATCGCGCCGGCCAGCGCGACGGCGAGGAGTTGCCTTCTTCTCATGGAGGTCTCCCTCGGTGCTCCCGCAATCCTCGAGCGGGATGTGGTGGATGGAGGGTGTGCGGTGTTACCACCGGTGGGCGCGGTGCCCACCGGTGCGGGTGATGGATACAGCGGTGGGGAGGTCAGGTGGTGCCGGTCGAGGCGCGGACGGTGAAGCTGGTGGGGATGACGGTCGGGGCGGCGGGCAGCGGCGTGCCGGCGAGGTGGGCGATGAGGCTACGGGCGGCGGCCGCCCCCATCTCCCGCAACGGCTGGCGCACCGAGCTCAGCGGTGGGTGGGTGTGCCCGGCCAGGGGCAGGTCGTCGAAGCCGACCACCGCCACGTCGTCCGGGACCCGGCGGCCGGCGTCGCGCAGCGCCTGGAGCGCCCCGGCCGCGGAGAGGTCGTTGTGGGCGAAGACGGCGTCGAACGGCACGCCGTCGGCGAGCAGGCGTTCCACCGCGACCCGCCCGCACTCGAAGGTGAAGTCGCCCTCCACGACGAGGGCGGGGTCGATGGGCAGGCCGGCGTCGGCGTAGCCGTCCGCGAAGCCGGCGAGCCGTTCCCGGGTGCAGCCGAAGCGGCTCAGGCCGGTGACGACCAGCGGCCGCTTCCGCCCGTGCGCCAGCAGGTGCGCCGCGGCGGCCCGGGCGCCGGACTCGTTGGTGGTCCGGACCGACGGGAAGCCGGGCTGGTGGCCGCGGTCGTCGATGAGGATGACCGGCAGGCCGCGCTCGTGCAGTTCGGTGATGTAGTCGAGGGTGCCCTCCGGCTCGACCACGAGCAGGCCGTCGAAGGACTTCGCGGAGACCTGGGAGGCGAACCGCCGCATCGACTCGTCGCCGTGGGTGCAGGTGAACAGCAGCATGCCGTACCCCTCGGCCTCGACGACGTCGGCCGCGCCCTGGAGCACCTCGCCCATCCAGGGCCAGGTCAGGGCGGGCACCAGCATGCCGACGACCCGGGTGCGCCCGCGGGCCAGGCCGACCGCGCGGGCGCTCGGCACGTAGCCGAGGGCGTTGATGACGGCGCGGACCCGGTCGGCGGTGCGGACGTGCACCTCGCCCTTGCCGTTGAGCACCCGGGAGACCGTCGTCTTGCTCACGCCGGCCCGGGTGGCGACGTCGGCGATGGTGATCGGCACGTGACGCTCCCGGGTCGCAGGGGTGAGGCGGATGCTTCGGAACCGGTTGCGGAAGCGGTTCCGTCGCAGTCAACCGAAGTGGCGGCGGTCACGTCAATAACGGGCCGGTAACGAAACATGGCTAAGTTCGAAACCTGAAAAAAGTGCCCCTGGACAACGCGGCCGATGAGGGTGTGAGCAGCGTCGATGCGAGGAAAGGGCTGGCTCGCGGCGGGTTGCGGCGCCTACCGTGACCCGATGACCGAACCGCCTCCCGTGTGGCTGTTGGACGTGGACGGCGTGGTCAACGTGTCCCGACCCGGCTGGGGCGCGCCGCCCCGGCGCAGCCTGGTCTGGGCCGACTCCGAGGCCGTCGGCTACCGGGTCCGCTGGGCGCCGGCCCTGCTCGACCGGATCCGCGCCCTGCACCGCTCCGGCGCGGTCGAGGTGCGCTGGTGCACCACCTGGTGCCCGGACGCCGAACGGCTGGAGCGGCTGTGGCGGCTCCCACCGCTGGCGCGCTCGCTGGACGCCCACCCGATGCCGCGCGGTGCCGCGTGCTGGCCGCTGAAGCTGGCCGCCGCGCAAGCTGTGCTCGCTGCCGGACGGCGCCTGGTGTGGACCGACGACGAGGCGCTGCCGGCCGCCGGCGCGGATCGGGACGCGCTGACCGCCGACGGGCGGTCCCTGCTGATCGCGCCCCGCCCTTCGCGCGGCCTGCAACCGGCCGACCTCGACCGGATCGCCGCGTTCGCCGCCGGCTGACGTCCGCCCGGGCAGAGGTCAGGCCGGGCGGGCACGGGCCTGGACGCCACTCGGCGGCGTCAGGCCGGCCGGGTGCGGGCGTAGACGTCGCCCGAGTTGGCCTCGTGTGGCAGCGCCCGCAGGTACGCCGCCACCTCGCCCGCCGGCCGCCACCCGGGCAGGGCGTACGCCATCTCGTCGCCGAGCGCGACGGTGAACGCGGTGAAGCCCAGCCCGGTGAGCCGGTCCAGGCAGCGCGCGGCCAGGTCCCGGGCGATCGTGGTGAACTCGAACGACAGTGCCGGCAGCGGCCGGCTCAGCCCGGCCAGAACGGCGTCCTCGAAGCCCTCCACGTCGATCTTCACGAAGGCCGGCACGCCGTGCGCCGCGATCAGGGTGTCGAGCGTGGTGCCGGCGACCTCGATCTCGGCATCCCACGTCTCGTGTGCCCAGCCGCCGGCCCCGTGGGCGGCCCGCAGGAACCCCGCCGACGCGGTGGAGATCGTGGGATTCGCCGAGTTCACGTGCAGCCGCATCGGTCCACTGCGCGACCCGCACGCCGCCTCCACCACGGTCACCCGGTCGTCGCCCGCGTACAGGGCGCGCAGGGCGCGGGTGCAGAGCGGCTGCGGCTCCACGGCCACCACCCGGGCGCCCAGCCGCCGGAAGCTGCCGAGCCGGTCGCCCACGTGCGCGCCGAGGTCGAAGACCAGGTCTCCCGGGCGGACCAGGGGGGCGTAGAACGCGTCCATCGCCGCCTCGCGCGCCGGGTCGCCGTAGTACGCCTCCAGCGAGCGGCGCAGGCCCGACATCGTGGGATCTGCCTTGAGTGCCTCGATCACCCCGCTATGACCGCCCACCACTCCGACCGTAGCCGCGCCCGGCCCTTTGTGAGCCCCATTCGGGTGACCCGCCCCCGTGCCCTCAACCCAGCCTCCTAGGACGCCGTAGGGGGAGTGGGTTCGACCTCGCCCGCAGATGTTTCCCAGAAAAATTTCGTGGTGGGATGTCGAGAACCCGGACTCGGCTCCGTCCCCGCAGTGAACACGGCCACGACGGGCCGTACCGCACCGAGGAGAACATGATGGCCAAGTACCTGCTGCTGAAGCACTACCGCGGGGCGCCGGCGGCGGTCAACGACGTGCCGATGGACCAGTGGACGCCGGAGGAGGTCTCGGCGCACCTGCGGTACATGCAGGACTTCGCCGATCGGCTGGAGGGCACCGGCGAGTTCGTCGACGGTCAGGCGCTCTCCCCGGAGGGCACGTTCGTACGCTACGACGGGGAGGGGCGGCCGCCGGTCACGGACGGCCCGTTCGCGGAGACCAAGGACCTGATCGCCGGCTGGATGGTGATCGACGTCGACACCTACGAGCGGGCGCTCGAGCTGGCCGGCGAGCTGTCCGCGGCTCCGGGTGCGGGCGGAAAGCCGATCCACGAATGGCTCGAGGTGCGCCCGTTCCTGACCGCGCACCCCACCATCACGGAGTGACGCACGGTGGACGAGGCCCTGCTGCGGACCCTCACTCCCACCGTGATCGGGGTCCTCGTCCGTCGCGGAGCTGACTTCGCGGCGGCCGAGGACGCCGTCCAGGACGCCCTGGTCGAGGCCGTGCGCGGGTGGCCGGACGACCCGCCGCGGGACGCCAGGGGCTGGCTGGTCGCCGTGGCCTGGCGGAAGTTCCTCGACGCCGCCCGCGCCGACGCCTCCCGGCGCCGGCGCGAGGTGCGCGTCGAGATCGAGCCCATGCCCGGCCCGAGCGAGGTGGCGGACGACACGCTCCAGCTGTACTTCCTGTGCGCGCACCCGTCCCTGACACCGGCGTCGGCCGTCGCGCTCACCCTGCGCGCGGTCGGCGGCCTGACCACGCGTCAGATCGCGGAGGCCTACCTCGTGCCGGAGGCGACCATGGCCCAGCGGATCAGCAGGGCCAAGCGGACCGTCTCGGGCGTCCGGTTCAACCAGCCCGGTGACGTCGCCACGGTGTTGCGCGTGCTGTACCTGGTCTTCAACGAGGGCTACTCCGGCGACGTCGACCTCGCCGCCGAGGCGATCCGGCTCACTCGCCAGCTGGCGGCCAGGACCGACCACGAGGAGGTCGCGGGCCTGCTCGCGCTCATGCTGCTCCACCATGCCCGGCGCGCGGCACGGACCGGCCCCGACGGCCGGCTCGTGCCGCTGGCCGAGCAGGACCGCAGCCGGTGGGACACCCGCCTGATCGCCGAGGGCGTCGACGTGCTCCAGAAGGCCCTCGCCCGCGACCGTCTGGGCGAGTTCCAGGCCCAGGCCGCCATCGCGGCGTTGCACGCCGACGCCCGGACGGTCGAGGAGACCGACTGGGTGCAGATCGTCGAGTGGTACGACGAACTGGTGCGACTCACCGACAGCCCGGTGGCCCGCCTCAACCGGGCCGTCGCGGTCGGCGAGGCCGACGGTCCGCGGGCGGGGCTGGCCACGCTGGCGAGGCTCGACCCCGGCCTGCCCCGCCACGCCGCCGTCGCGGCGTACCTCACGGAGCGGGACGGTGACCTCGTGGCCGCGGCACGGCTCTACGCCGAAGCTGCCCGGTCGGCGTCCAGCCTCGCCGAACGCGACCACCTCACCCGACAGGCCGCACGACTCAACGCGCGGCTGCGCGGTTAGCGGCGGGTGCTCCTTCGGCCGGTCCGACTCACGGCGTCTCGACGACCTCCTGGCCGAGGGGCCAGAGTGCGGCGGGGACGAGCTTGAAGTTGGCCACCCCGAACGGAATGCCGATGATCGTCACGCAGAGCGCGACGCCGGCGAGGATGTGCGAGAGGGCCAGCCACCAGCCGGCCAGCAGCACCCACAACACGTTCGCCAGGCCGGAGGCGACACCGGCGCCGGGCTTCGGCACGAGGGTGCGGCCGAACGGCCACAGCGCGTACGAGGCGAGGCGGAGCGAGGCCACCCCGAACGGGATGGTGATGACCAGCGCGAAGCAGATCAGGGCGGCTACGCCGTAGCCCAGCGCCAGGACGAAACCACCGCCGAAGACGAGCCACAAGACGTTCAGCAGGAAGCGAAGCACACTCCCATGGTTGCCGCCGCCCGCAAGGTCACCCCGCCGGCGGGGGCGCTACCCGTCGCCGAGCCGGTGGCGCAGCGCGAGGTGGAGCACCAGCCGCCGGTCGGGGTCGTCCAGGGCCGCGCCGAACAGCTCCCGCAGCCGGCGCATCCGGTAGCGCACGGTCTGCGGGTGGGTGTGCAGGTCCTCGGCCACGGCGACCACCTGCCCCTGCCGGCGCAGCCAGCCGTGCAGCGTCTCGGCCAGGGCGCGGCGGGCGGCCGGCCGCAGGCCGGCCAGCGGGGCCAGGCAGGCGTCGGCGAGATGGTCGGCCAGCCCTGGCTCCCAGCGCAGCAGCAGGGTGAGCAGGTGGTCGTCCCCGACCACCGGGTCCGCGCGCAGCACGCCGTCGCGGCGCAGCGCCAGGGCGCGCGCGGAGATCCGGTACGACAGCCTGGCCCGGCCCAGCGCCACGCTCGGCCCGAGCGCCGCCCGGCGGCCCGTGAGGGCCTGGCGGGCCCGGTCGAGCCGCCCCGGGGTGGCCGGGTCGGGCAGCACGATCCGCACCACGTCGTCGATGACCGTGGCGATCGCGCCGCCGCCGATGGTGCGGCCGAGGTGCTCGGCGTCGTCGCCGTCGACGCTGAGCACCGCGACCGTCCGGGGCAGCGGCCAGCGGGCCGCATCGGCGGCGGCGCGCAGCGCGGCCTCGGCCGGCGGTTGCGGCTGCACGAGCAGGGTGATCAGCCGCCGCCGGGTGGTGGCCCAGTCCTGGGCGGCGTCGCGCTGCTCGTCGAGGTACCCCTCGGCGGCGGCGCCGGCCAGCGCGTCGACGTAGCCGAAGAGCGCGCCGGCGACCACGTACAGGTCCGCCGGGGCGGGGCCGGCGGCCGTGGTGTGCGCGACCAGGAAGGCCCAGATCTCCCGGCCGCCGAGGGTGAGCACGGCGCGCAGCGCGTCGACCCGGTGCCCCTCCCGGTACTCGGTGCGGCCCAGCTCATGGAAGACCGCCCGGGTGGCGGCCAGGTCGCGGGCCGGCTCGGCGACCGCGTCGACGAAGGCGTCCACCGCGGTCCGCACCCCGAGGGCCAGCCCGCGGCCCTGCCCGCCGGTGAGCGAGCGGCCCTGCGCCCGCATGGCGGCGCGGACGGTCTCCAGGATCCGCCCGTGCAGCGGGGCGCGCAGGCCGCGCAGCTGCTCGCCGACCGCCGGCGCGAGGTGGGCCAGGCCGGGCTCGATGTCGAGCAGCGTGTCGGCCATCGTCGGCTCCTTTGTCATCGCGGTGACAAACGCGGTGGCGGATCATGCACGCCCCGACCAAGGATTTTGGCACCCGGCTACGTACGGTCGGTGCCGTGGATACCGATGTGATCGTGATCGGGGCCGGGCTGGCCGGCCTGGTTGCCGCCGCCGAGGCCGCCGACGCGGGTCGCCGGGTGCTGCTGCTGGACCAGGAGCCGGAGCAGAACCTCGGCGGGCAGGCGTGGTGGTCGTTCGGCGGGCTGTTCCTGGTCGACTCGCCGGAGCAGCGGCGGATGGGCATCCGGGACTCGGTGGAGCTGGCCTGGCAGGACTGGACCGGCAGCGCCGCCTTCGACCGTCCCGAGGACCACTGGCCGCGCCGGTGGGCCGAGGCGTACGTGCACTTCGCGGCCGGGGAGAAGCGGGCCTGGCTGCGGGGCCTGGGCCACCGCGTCTTCCCGGTGGTGAGCTGGGCCGAGCGGGGTGGGGGAGCGGCGCACGGGCACGGCAACTCGGTGCCGCGGTTCCACGTCACCTGGGGCACCGGCCCGGGCGTGGTCGAGCCGTTCGCCCGGCGGGTCCGCGCCGCCGCCGAGCAGGGCCGGATCCGGCTGTTGTTCCGGCACCGGGTCGACGAGCTGGTCACCAGTGGTGGCGCCGTCACCGGCGTGCGCGGCGCGATCCTCGCCCCCGACGACGCCCCGCGCGGGCGACCCACCTCCCGGACCGTGGTCGGCGACTTCGCCTACGGGGCGCAGGCGGTGATCGTCACCTCGGGCGGGATCGGCGGCGACCACGACCTGGTCCGGCGGGCCTGGCCGGCGCGGCTCGGCACCCCACCGGCCCGGATGGTCACCGGGGTGCCCGCGTACGTCGACGGCCGGATGCTGGCCGTCACCGAGACGGCCGGCGGACAGGTGATCAACCCGGACCGGATGTGGCACTACACCGAGGGGCTGCGCAACTGGGACCCGATCTGGCCGGGGCACGGCATCCGGATCCTGCCCGGGCCGTCCTCGCTCTGGCTCGACGCGACCGGCGAGCGGCTTCCGGCGCCGCTCTTCCCCGGCTTCGACACCCTCGCCACGCTGCGCCACCTGCGGGCCACCGGCCACGACTACAGCTGGTTCCTGCTCACCCAGAAGATCCTGGAGAAGGAGTTCGCGCTCTCCGGCTCGGAGCAGAACCCCGACCTGACCAACCGCAGCGTGCGGCAGGTGCTCCAGCGGGTCCGCCCCGGCGCGCCCGGCCCGGTGGAGGCGTTCAAGCGGCACGGCGCGGACTTCGTCGTCGCCGACGACCTGCCGGAGCTGGTCGACGGGATGAACAAGCTGGCCGCCGAGACCGGCGGGCCGCAGCTCGACGCCGTGGCGCTGCGCCGGGTCGTCGAGGCCCGGGACCGGGAGATCGCCCACCCGTTCGGCAAGGACGCCCAGCTGCACGCCATCCGCGGCGCTCGCCGCTACCGGGGCGACCGGCTGATCCGGGTCGCCACCCCGCACCGGCTGCTCGACCGGGCCGCCGGCCCGCTGATCGCCGTGCAGTTGCACG
The DNA here is from genome assembly GCF_040610095.1 of Micromonospora sp. NPDC004540. NCBI lineage: Bacteria > Bacillati > Actinomycetota > Actinomycetes > Micromonosporales > Micromonosporaceae > Micromonospora > Micromonospora sp. NPDC004540. Next base: position 33,888 of record NZ_JBEXLR010000043.1, on the reverse strand, counting down.
TGCTGACCCGCAAGACCCTCGGCGGCCTGCACACCGACCTGTCCGGCCGGGTCCTGCGCCCCGACGGCGAGCCTCTCGCCGGGGTGTACGCCGCTGGCGAGGTCGCCGGCTTCGGCGGGGGCGGCATGCACGGCTACAACGCCCTGGAGGGCACCTTCCTGGGCGGCTGCCTCTTCTCCGGCCGCACCGCCGGCCGGGCCGCCGCGGCGGCGATCGGGTAGAGCGGACGCCGGCCGGGACCCGCGGGGCGGCGGACCCGGCCGACTCGGGGTCAGGCCGCCACGCCGTGGGGAGCCACCAGCGGCGTGCCGTTCTTCGGCACGGTCCCCGTCAGCGCCCGGCAGGTTCCGGGCCCGTCGCGAGCAGGCGCCTGATCTCCGCGGCGGCCGGGTGTGCCGGTGCGACGGCCAGGAAATGCCGCAGCGTGTCTCCCGCCTCGACGGAGCGGCTGTTCCGCTGCGCCAGGCCCAGCACCAGCAGGCCGTCGGGGGAATCCGGCTCGCGGGCGAGCACGTCCCGGGCGGTTCGTTGCGCGGCGGCGCCGTCGCCGGCCCGGAGCAGCGCGAACGCGAGTCGCAGCCGGACACCGTCGTCGGGCCGGTCCCGCAGCGCCTCCTGGTACATCTGCGCGGCGGCGTCGTACCGCTCCTGGGTCTCCAGGTCGTGGGCGAGCTGGAGGGCGACCGCGACCGGGTCGGCCGGCGCCGGCCGGGCGGGCGGGCCGAGCCGGTCGGCGACGATCGCGACGGACGCCACGAGCCCCACCACGCCCACGGACGCCACCCGCCACGCCCGCCGTGCGCCCCGAGCGTCCGGCGTCCAGGGTGCGGTGGAACCGGTCCGGGCGGCACCGGGTCGGAGCGTCCGCAGGGCCGCGTAGCCGCCGGCCAGCAGCGCCAGCACGGGTACGCCCCAGAGCAGCAGCCGGACTCCGCGGGCCGGCGGATCGGTCAGCACGTCGGCGCCGTACCGCTGGACGAACCACCGCCGGATCTCGGTCCGGTCCCGCCCCTGGGCGAGCTGGTCCGCCACCACCTGCCGCATCGCCGCCGCGATCGGTGACCGGGAGTCCGCCACCGACTCGCCCTGACAGGCCGGGCAGCGCAGCCCGGCGGACACCGCGCGTACCGGATCCTGCCGGCCGGGGTCGCCCGCCGACCGGGCCAGCGCCGCGCCGGCCGCCGCGGCGAGCGTGACGAGCACGAGCGCCACCAGGGCGCGCCGCCACCACATCCGGCCAGCAGCGGTGCGATCCGCTGCTCCAGCCACTGCCGGGTCACCACCCCCTGCCGCCGGTCGACGAGCCGGCCGTCCCGGCCGACCACGAAGGTCTCCGGCACGCCCCGCACGCCCCACTCGACCGCCCGCGTGCCGTCGGGATCCGGCACCACGGTCAACCCGGTCGCACCGGTCTCGTCGAGCAGCGCCCGGACCGCGTCGGCGCCGTCGCGGATGTTCAACCCGACCAGCCGGACGCCACGCGGGGACCAGCTGCGCTCGGCGTCCACCAGCAACGGCAGCTCGTCCCGGCACGGCCCGCACCAGGAGGCGAACACGTTGACCAGCACCACCTGGCCCCGGGCGTCGGAGAGCGCGAAGCGGCCACCGTCCAGGGTGGCGCCGGACAGCGCCGGGGCGGGTCTGCCGGCCACCGCCGTGGCCTCGCCGGGGCTCGGCGTGGCGGGTGCGCGCAGGCCGAAGGCGAGCAGGGCGCCGACGGCGACGGTGAGCGCGAGGACCGTCGCCGGTCCGACGCGCAGCCATCCGGGGCGCCGCGCGGTTGGCCGCCTCACGTCGCGGCTCCCGGTCCGACGGCCACCGGGCCGGGCCGCGGCCGGTCGGCGCGGGCGGCCGGGCGGGTTCGCGGGCGGGCGGTGGCGGCGGCCGCGAGCAACCCGCTGACGGCGGTCAGGCCGCCGCCGGCCCAGATCACGCCGACGAGCGGGTTCACCGCGAGCCGCACGGTGGCGGCGCCGGTGTCCTCGCCGACGGCGAGCAGCGTGACGTACGTGTCACGCAGCGGGCCGGTGCCGATCGCGGGCACGGTGACGGCGGTGTCCCGGGCGGCGTGGTAGCGCAGCGCCGGCGTGATCGTGCCCCCGGCGCGGCCCGACGCGGTGAGCGCCAGCCGGGCCTGTACCGCCATGCTTCCGCTGCCGCCGGTCCGGTCCACCCCGACCAGTCGGACCGCGACGTCGCCCACCCGCAGGGTCTCGCCGATCCGCAGCGTCCGTTCGGCGTCCCGGCCGTACGCCGACGAGCCGGCGACGCCCACCGCGACCAGGGCGAGCCCGGCGTGCGCGACCAGTCCGGCGAGCCGGCCCGGCCGTCGGTGCGGGCCGGGCCGGCGTAGCCGGTGGGCCAGGTCCGCGGCCAGTCCGGTGAGGACGAACGCCGCCGCGCCGAACGCGGTGAGCGCGGCCGGGCCGGGCCGGCTGAGCAGGCCGACGAGGGCGACGGTGCCCAGACCGGCACCGGCGGGGACGACGAGTCGCCGCAGCGCCGCCGACCGGTCGCGGACCCGCAGGGCCGGCGTCACGCCCATCACCACCAGCACCACGACCGCCAGGGGCACCGCGGTGCGCTGGTAGTAGGCGGGGCCCACCGAGGAGCGCGTCCCCGTCAACGGGGCGGTGAGCAGCGGCAGGATCGTGCCGATCAGCACCACCGCGGCGATGGTCACCAGGAGCACGCCGTGGACCAGCACCAGGGTGGCTCGGGAAAGCGCCCGGGGGCGCCCGGCGCGGGCCGGCTCGGGGACCCGGCGACCGGTCAGGACGGCCGACACCACCACCGCCAGCAGTACGAAGCCGAGCAGCATCGGGCCCAGCGGCGAGTCGGTGAAGGCGTGCACGCTGGCCACCGCACCGGATCGGGTGAGGAAGGTGCCGAGCAGCACCAGCAGGAAGCTCGCGCAGGCGAGCGCGCCGTGCCAGGCGGCCCGGCCGCGGACCAGGGTGGTGTGCAGGAACGCGGTGGCGGTCAGCCAGGGCAGCAGGGAGGCATTCTCCACCGGGTCCCACGCCCAGTAGCCGCCCCAGCCCAGCACCGCGTACGACCACCAGGCGCCCATCCCGACGCCGCCGGTCAGCGCCGCCCAGGCGACCAGCGCCCATGGGCGCGCCGTCCGCACCCAGCCCGGTCCGTCCCGTCCCGCCAGCGGCGCCGCCAGCGCGAACGCGAAGGGTACGACCAGACCGAGGTAGCCGGCGTAGAGCAGCGGCGGGTGCACGCCCATGGCCGGGTGCTGCTGGAGCAGGGGATTCGGTCCGGGGCCGTCGGCCGGCACCGGGCTCACCGCGCGGAACGGGTTCGCGGCGAAGGTGGACAGCGCGAAGAAGAACAGCATGACCACGCTGACGACCACCATCGCGTACGCGTGCAGCCGTGCCGGGTACGCGCGCCGGGCCAGCAGCGCGGCGTACCCGCCGAGGATCAGCAACCACAGCAGCAGCGAACCGTCCAGGGCCGACCAGAGGCTGGTCAGGGTGTAGTAGAGCGGAACGTGCCGGCCGCCGTTCTCGGCCACGAACCGGACGCTGAAGTCGTGCCGGAGCAGCGCCGTCTCCAGCAGGGCGCAGGCCAGGGCGGCGGCGGCCAGAGTGGCGGCGGTGCCGCGCCGGGCGGTGCGGGGGTCCGCGCCGAACAGGGCCACCCGCAGCCAGAGCAGGGCGGTGAGGGTCGCGCAGGCGAGCCCGACGGCGAGGCCGGCGGTGCCGAGGTCACCCAGCATCGACCGGAACCGCGGGGGAGGACGACGGCCGGTACTCGTTGCCGTGCCGGACCACCACGTGGTCCGAGCGGAACACGCCGTCGGACGACAACGTGCCCTCGACGACCGCACCGGTCCCCTCCCGGAAGGTCTCCGGCGGTGCGCCGCGCTGCTCGACGGTGATCTCGTGACCTCCCTCGGCGAGGCGGAACACGACGAGGTCGCCGTCGTGGCGCAGCGATCCGGGCACGACGTCGCCGCCGAGGCGGACCGGCTGGCGCGCGCCGCCCGGATCGTCGAGCAGCTCGCCCGGCGTCCGGTAGTAGGTGACGGTGTCGCGGAGCGCGCTGGTGACCAGCAGTCCACCGGCGGCGAGCAGCACCGCGACGAGGGCCACCCGGCCCGCCCAGCTACGCATCATCCGACTCCGGCCGGCGTGCGCTCGGCGGCGGGGCAGGGCTCGGGGGCCAGGCGGCGCTCCAGATGGACGACCCGGTGCAGCAGGAGACAGAACGCGGCGAGGGTCGCGGCGGCCACGGCGAGCAGCAACGCGGTGGCCATCCGGGGGTCGATGGGCGGCCGGTGCGGGGCCAGCACCGTCGCCTGCTGGTGCAGCGAGCGCCACCAGACCACGGAGAAGTGCACCACGGGCACGAGGAGGAAGCCGGCGACGCCAGCGACCGCGGCGGGCCGGGCCACCCCGTGATCGCCGCCGTCGCGCGTTCCCCGACGCTCGGCCAGCGTCCGGCGCAGGGCGAGGTAGCCGGCGTAGGCGAGCAGCAGCAGGGCGGTGCTGACCAGCCGGGGATCCCAGGCCCACCAGGTGCCCCAGACCAGGTGCCCCCAGACGGACCCGGTGCCGATGGCGGCGGCGGTGAGCACCACCCCGAGCTCGGCCGCCGCCCGGGCAAACCGGTCCCAGCGCAGGTCACCGCCGATCAGGTACGCCCCGCTGGCCGCGAGCACGACCGCGAACGCGGCGTACGCCACCCAGGCGGCGGGGACGTGCAGATACATCAGGCGTTGCGCGTCGCCCTGGAGTTCATCGGGGGGCGCGAGCCATCCGCCGGCCACGGTGGCCGCGGCGGCGAGCCCGCCGGCGGCCCAGGCCATCGTCCGACGCGCCGCGGCCGCTCTGGCGGTGTCCGTGAGGAGGTCCACGGTGGAGGCTTGCATCATCTCCCTGTCCGCGTCCCTGAGGCGCTTGACCGAGAAGGGGGGACTGGAGAACCCACCATAAGGTGATCCGGGTCCCACATGCCGCCGTTCCGGGTAAAAGGTATGAAGCTCGGAAAGCGGTACTAAGGTCCTTCCCGGTGAAGACGACAGCGCAGACCACCTCGCGCCCGGCACGGCCGCAGCGCCGAGCCCGGTCGGTGCTGCCGCTGCTGTACGGCCCGCTGCTGCTCGCCGGTTGCTCCGGCGGCAGCCCGTCGGCGCTGAATCCGGCGGGGACCGGGGCGGCGCGGGTCAGCGGCCTCTGGTGGCTGCTGTTCTGGGTCTCCGTCGCGGTGTTCGCCGAGGTCATGGCGCTGCTCGCCTGGGCGCTCGTGTTCCGGCGGGGCGCTGCCCGGGTGCGTCACGGCCAACCGTTGCGCTTCGTGACGATCGCCGGGGCCGGGCTGCCGTTCATCATCCTCGTGGCGGTCTACGGCGTCGGTCTGCGGGACCTCGCCGCGCTCGGCGCCGGCCCCGGCCGGGACGCGCTCACCGTGGAGGTCACCGGCCACAAGTGGTGGTGGGAGGTGCGCTACGCGGGCACCTCCGGCGCCACCGCCAACGAGATCCACATTCCCGTCGGGGAGCGGGTCCGGGTCCGCCTGCGCACCGACGACGTGCTGCACAGCTTCTGGGTGCCGCAGTTGATGCCGAAGACGGACCTGATCGCCGGCGAGACTCGCGAGACCTGGCTGGAGGCCCGGCGCGACGGCAGCTACCGGGGCCAGTGCGCCGAATACTGCGGCACCCAGCACGCCCACATGGCGTTCCTCGTGGTGGCCGAACCCCGCGCCGACTTCGACGCCTGGCTGGCCCGGCTGGACGCCCCCGCCCGGGCGCCGCGGACCGAGGCCGAACGGCGCGGTCAGCTGACCTTCGTGCAGGGCACCTGCGCCGCCTGCCACACGGTCCGGGGCACCGCCGCGCAGGGGCGGGTCGGGCCCGACCTGTCGGACGTCGGCTCGCGGTGGAGCATCGGCGCCGGGGCGGTGCCCAACGACGCCGGACACCTCGGCGGCTGGATCGCCAACTCGCAGACCGTCAAGCCGGGCAACGGCATGCCCCCGCAGCCGGTCGACGCCCCACGACTGCCCGACCTCATCGCCTACCTGCGGTCGCTGGAGTAGGGGCCACCATGTCCACGACCACCAGCACAACGCCCGGCGTGGGCCGGGACGACCTGGCCCGGCTGGCCGAGCACTGGGCCGAGCCCCGCTCGCTGCGCGCCTGGTTCACCACCGTGGACCACAAGAAGATCGGCCGGCGCTACCTGGTCACCGCCGCGTTCTTCTTCGTCCTCGCCGGGCTCAGCGCCCTGGTGATGCGCACCCAGCTCGCCCGGCCCGAGGCCGGCGTGGTGTCGCCGCAGGAGTACAACCAGCTCTTCACCATGCACGGCACGGCGATGATCTTCCTGTTCGCCACCCCGATGCTCTTCGGCTTCGGCAACTTCCTCGTGCCGTTGATGATCGGGTCACGGGACATGGCGTTTCCCCGGCTGAACGCCTTCGGCTACTGGGTGTTCCTCTTCGCCGGCCTGTTCATGTGGGCGAGCCTGCCCTTCGGGGCGGCCCCCAACAACGGCTGGTTCGCGTACGCGCCGCTGAACCAGGTGCAGCACAACCCGGGCCTGCACATGGACGTCTACGCGCTCGGTCTGCTCTTCCTCGGCATCTCCACCACCTCGGGCGCCATCAACTTCATCGTCACCGCGCTCAAGCTGCGGGCGCCGGGGATGTCGCTCAACCGGGTGCCGTTGTTCGTCTGGGCGATCGTGGCCACCGCGTTCATGGTGATCTTCGCCCTGCCGGCGCTGAACGCGGACAACGCGATGCTCTTTTTCGACCGCCGGTTCGGCACCCACTTCTTCGACCCGTCCGGCGGCGGGAACGTGCTGCTCTGGCAACACCTGTTCTGGATCTTCGGGCACCCCGACGTGTACATCATCGTGTTGCCCGCGCTGGGCATCGTCTCCGCGGTGCTGCCCGCGTTCACCCGCCGGGGCGTGGTCGCCTATTCGCTGATCGTGCTCTCCATCGTGGCGATCGCGATCATCTCGTTCGGGGTCTGGGTGCACCACATGTTCGCCACCGGTCTGCCACAGCTGTCCTACAGCTTCTTCAGCGCGGCCAGCACCGTCATCACCATCCCGTCCGGGATCCAGATCTTCGCCTGGCTCGCCACCATGCTGCTCGGCCGGCTGGTGCCGCGGGTGCCGCTGCTCTTCGTGATCGGGTTCATCGTGACCTTCGTGCTGGGCGGCTTCACCGGCGCGATGTTCGCGCTGACCGCGTTCGACCAGCAGGTCACCGACTCCTACTTCGTGGTGGCGCACTTCCACTACGTGCTGATCGGCGGGGCGGTCTTCCCGATGCTCGCCGGCATCTACTACTGGCTGCCCAAGATCACCGGCCGGATGTACCACGAGGGGCTCGGGCGGTGGGCGTTCTGGCTGGCCTTCACCGGCATGCACGTCACCTTCTTCCCCATGCACCTCACCGGCCTGTTCGGCATGCCCCGGCGCGTCTACACGTACCGCAGCGAGCCGGGTTGGGACGGGTGGAACCTGGTCAGCACGGTCGGGTCGTACCTGCTGGCGCTCGGGCTGCTGCTGGTGCTCGTCGGCGTGGTGCACGCGCTGCGCCGGGGCCGGCCGGCGCCGGCGGACCCGTGGGAGGGCGACAGCCTGGAATGGTCGACGGCCTCGCCGCCCGAGCCGTACAACTTCGCGGTCATTCCCCGGGTGCACAGCCTGCACCCCACCTGGGACGCGCGGACCGCCGAGTCGACCACCACCGGCGCGACCGCGGACCGCGTCCTCAGCGACGGTCGGCGCACCCTGTTCACCAGCGAGCTGGACGCGCACACCGAGCGGGCGGTGGCGATGCCCGAGCCGTCGTTCAAGCCACTCGTCCTCGCCGGCGCGCTGCTGGTCTTCTTCACCGCCATGCTGCTGGCCGCGTACCCGATCGCGGCCGTCGCCGTGCTGGTGGTGGCGGCGACGATCGCGGCCTGGCTCTGGCCGCCGCGTCGCCCCGACGAGGAACTCGGGGTGGCGTCATGACGGACCGGGGTGGGGTCGTGACCGCGGCCACCGGCGTCGCGGCGCTGACCACCGAGGAGCCGGTCGGCCGGCCGACCGGCTGGTGGGGCATGGTGCTGTTCGTCGCCACCGAGGCCACCCTCTTCGCCTGCCTGCTCGGCAGCTACTTCTACCTCCGCTTCCAGTTCGGTCCGCAGTGGCCGCCGGGCGGCGTCGACAAGCCGAAGCTGCTCATCCCGCTGCTGATGACCGCGGTGCTGGTGCCCAGCAGCCTGCCCGTGATCTGGGCCGAGCACGGCATCCGGCGCGGCCGGCGCGGGCGGCTGCGGGCGGGGCTCGCCGCCACCCTGGTGCTCGGGCTGAGCTTCCTGGCCCTGCTGGCCGTCGAGTACGCCGAGAACCTCAAGCACTTCACCATGACCACCGACGTCTACGGCTCGCTGTTCTACCTGATCACCGGCTTCCACGGGCTGCACGTGCTGGTCGGGTTGACGATGATCGGGTGGCTGCTCGCCGCCTCCCTGCGCGACGGCAGCTTCGGGTCCCACCGCCACGAACGCGTCCGCAACGCCGCGATCTACTGGCACTTCGTCGACGCGGTCTGGGTCGCCATCCTGTTCACCATCTACCTCTCCCCGCGGCTGTGATGACCACCGGACCCGGCCCGCACACCCGCCTGGCCGGCGGGCTGCTGCTCTGGTACGGCGTCCTCGGCGGGGCCGTCGCCTGGGCCGCGCACCTGCTCGTGGCCTGGCCGCTGGACGAGCTGACCTGCGCCGCGGGCCGCGAGCGCGTCGCCGCCGTGCCGCTCTGGCTGGCGGTGTGGCTCGCGGTGGTGATCCCGGGCCTGGTCGCCGTGGGATCGCTGCTGGTGGCCACCCTGGTGTGGCGGCGTACCGCCCGGGCGCCGTCGGCCGGCGCCGAGGACCGGGCCGTCGACCGCTCCCGGATGCTCGCCGTGGTGGGGGTCTGGGCGAACCTGCTGTTCCTGACGATCATCGTGCTCGGCGGGGTCGCCGTGCTGGTGTTCCCGCCATGTCAGGGCTGACCGTCTACCGGGCCCACGGGTCCGGCCCGGGCGACGTGGCCGACGGGCTCCTGACGATGCTGTCCGTGGCCGTGGTCTGCCTGCTCGCGGCCGGCTACGGCCGGGGTGTCCAGGAGCTGTGGGCGCGGCGCGGCCGCGGCCGGGTGGTGGCGGGTCGGCGGGTGACGGCGTTCGGCGCCGGGCTGCTGGTGCTGCTGGCGGCCGACCAGGGGCCGGTGCACCGGCTGGCGGAGTCCTCCTACGCCGGGCACATGGCCCAACACATGCTGCTCCTGCTGGTGGCGGGCCCGCTGCTCGCGGCCGGTGCGGCGGGACTGCCGCTGACCCTGGCCGCGCCTCGCCCGCTGCGCCGGCTGCTGGCCCGCGTCCGGGCCGCGGCGCCGGTGCGTCGGCTGCGCCGCCCGGCCGAGTACGCCCTGCTGGCCGCTGCGGCGCAGACCCTGGCCCTGTGGCTGTGGCACCTGCCGGGCCCCTACGTCGCCGCGGTGGACCGCCCGGTCCTGCACGCCGCCGAGCACCTGAGCCTGGTGGCGGCGGCCTGGCTGCTGTGGGCGCCGGTGCTCGGCCCGACCCGCCACCGGACGCCCGCGCCGGTGTCGCTGCTGCTGCTGGTCGGCACCATGCTGCCCGCCTCCGCTCTCGGCGCGGTCCTCACCTTCGCCCCCGAACCGGTCTACCCCGCGCGTGTCCTCGGCCCCGACCCGCTTGCCGACCAGCAGCTCGCCGGACTGCTGATGTGGGCGCCGATGGACCTCGTGGTTCTGGTGGCGGCGCTGGCGGTCTTCCTCGGCTGGCTGCTGCGGCTGGACCGGGAACGGCCCGACCGCCTGGTCCGGCCCGCCGTACCGCCGGCGAAGAGTCCCGCAACCGAATGGATGGTGCGATGAGCCGTCGTCTCTGGATGCTGGCAACGGTGCTGGCGGCGCTGCCGGTCGTCGCCGTGACCGGCTGCGCCTCGACGTCGCCACCACCACCGCCGGAGTCCCACGCCGGGCGGCCGGACCGGGGCGCGAAGCTGATCGCCCAGTACGGGTGCGGCTCCTGCCACACCGTGCCCGGCGTCGACCGCGCCGGTGGGCTGGTCGGCCCGCCGCTGACCCGCTTCGGCGCCCGGTCGTACATCGCCGGTGAGCTGCCCAACAACGCGGACAACCTGCGACGGTGGATCACCGACCCGCAGGCCGTCGAGCCGGGCACCGCCATGCCGAACCTCGGCGTCAGCGCGATCGACGCCCAGGACATCGCCGCGTACCTCTTCACGTTGGACTGACGGATGCGGCGACGACGAGCGGTGACGCTGCCCGCCCTGTACCCGCGCCGGGCCCTCGTGGTCGGGTTCGTACTGGCGCTCGCCGTGGGCCCGGTGGCCCTCGCGCCCGCGCCCGACCCCACGCCGACCCCGGCCGCCACCACCCCCGCCGGCGACCGCGGCACCCAGCTCTACCTGGAGCAGTGCGCGAGCTGCCACGGCGTGCAGGGGCAGGGGTCGCAGCAGGGGCCGTCGCTGGTCGGCGTCGGGCCCGCCGCAGTGGACTTCCAGCTCTCCACCGGCCGGATGCCGGTGTCGCACGAAGTTTCCCAGGCACGGCGCCGCGAGCCCGTCTTCTCCGCCGACGACATCTCCGCGCTGGTCGACCACGTCGCCAGCTTCGGCGGCGGCGGCCCGCGGATTCCCCGGGTCGCCCCCGGCGACGTGGTCTCCGGCCGGGACCTCTTCGCCGCCAACTGCGCGCCCTGCCACGGGGCTGCCGGTTCGGGGGCCGTGCTCACGAACGGCTGGAGCGCCCCACCGCTGTACGACGCCTCCGCCACCCAGATCGCCGAGGCGGTCCGGGTCGGGCCCGGGCTGATGCCGGCCTTCCCCGGCCAGGTGCTCACCGATCAGCAGGTCGACGACCTGACCAGCTACGTGCGGCGGCTGCGCACCGAGCGGCTGGACCCGGGCGGCAACCCGCTCGGCCGGCTCGGCCCGCTGGCCGAGGGGCTGCTCGCCTGGCTGGCGGTGCTCCTACTTCTGGTGGCCGGCGTGCGCTGGCTGGGCCGGAGGGCAGCGGAGTGAGGCGCCCGACCCCGTCGCCGGCCGAGGAGTCGGCGAGCCGCCGGATCGTCGGCGCGTTCCTGGTGAGCGCCACCGGGGCGGTCGGCTTCGCGGTGACGTACGGGCTGGGCGGCGACACCCGGTGGGAGGGGGTGTGCCTGGCGGTCGCCTTCGCCGGCCTGGCGGTGGGGCTCGCGGTCTGGGCCCGGCGGCTGGTCCCGGTCGGCGGATACGTCGAGGAGCACGAGGGCTTCACCCCGCCCCCGGCCGAGCAGGCGATGGCCGCGGCGGAGTTCGCCGCGCCGGACAGCCCGACGCGCCGGTACGGCCTGCTCGCGGCACTCGGGTTCGCGCTGACCGCCCTCGGTGTCGCCGCGCTGTTCCCACTGCGCTCACTGCTCCCCTGGGACCGGGGCCGCCCGCTCAGGGCCCGGAAGGACACCCCGTGGGGGCCTGGCGTACGGCTGGTCGACGACACGGGACGACCCCTGCGGCCGGACGACGTGCCCGCCGAGACGATGGTCGCGGTCTTCCCCGAGGGAGCCCCCGACGCCGGCGACGCACCCGCGTTCGCGGTCCGCCTCGACCCCGAGCGCTTCTCCCGCCCGCCCGCCGGCGGCCACCTGGGCGGCCTGGTCGTCTGGTCGCTGCTCTGCACCCACGCCGGCTGCCCGGTGCGGCTCTATCTCAAGGGCACCGGCCGGGTGCTCTGCCCCTGCCACCAGTCGTCATTCGACCTGCTGGCCGGGGCGCGAGCGGTCGCCGGTCCCGCGGCGCGGCCGCTGCCGGGGCTGCCGATCGAGGTCGGCCCGGACGGCTTCCTCCGGGCCACCGGCGACTTCACCGCGCCACCCGGCGCCGGCTTCTGGAGCCGGCCATGATCATGAACCGGCTGGCCCGCGCGCTGGACGACCGGCTCCGGCTCTCCCCGATCACCCGCCGGGCGCTGGCGAAGGTCTTCCCCGACCACTGGTCGTTCATGCTCGGCGAGATCGCGCTCTACTCGTTCGTGGCGCTGATCCTCACCGGCGTCTACCTCACCTTCTTCTTCGACGCCAGTTCCGCCGACCGCGTCTACGAGGGGTCGTACGCCCCACTGGACGGCAGCACCACCTCCGCCGCGTACGCCTCCGTGGTGCGGCTGAGCTGGGACGTACGCGCCGGTCTGCTGATCCGGCAGACCCACCACTGGGCCTCCCTGGTCTTCGTCGCCGCGATCGTGCTGCACCTGTCCCGGATCTTCTTCACCGGGGCCTTCCGCAAGCCGCGCGAACTCAACTGGCTGATCGGCGTGACCATGCTGACCCTCGCCCTGGCCAACGGCTTCACCGGCTACTCGATGCCCGACGACCTCCTCTCCGGACTGGGCCTGCGGATCATCACCTCGGTGGTGGAGTCGATCCCGCTGGTCGGGACCTGGCTGGCCGCCCTGGCCCTGGGTGGCGAGTTCCCCTCCGACGAGATGATCCCGCGGATGTTCGTCACCCACGTGCTGCTCGTGCCGGCCGTCCTCGTCGCCCTCATCTCCCTGCACCTCGGCATCCTGGTGCGGCAGAAACACACCCAGTTCCCGGGTCCGGGCCGGACGGAGCACAACGTGGTCGGGTCACGACTGTGGCCGAGCTACACCCTGCGTTCGCTGGCCCTCTTCGCGTGGGTCCTGGCGGTGCTGTTCGCCCTCGGCGGCCTGGCCCAGATCAACCCGGTGTGGCTCTACGGACCGTTCGAGCCGGCCCAGTCCACCTCGCCGGCGCAGCCGGACTGGTACGTCGCCTGGGGTGACGGCGCGCTGCGCCTGTTCCCGCCCTGGGAGTTCCGCATCGGCGGCTACCTGGTGCCCGCGCCGTTCTTTCCCGGCGTCGTGCTCGGCGGGGTGGCCTTCCTGGCCCTCTACCTCTGGCCGTTCGCCGAGCGGCTGCGCACGCGCGACCGCCGCCAGCACCACCTGCTCGACCGGCCCCGGGATCACCCCGTGCGGGTCGGTGTCGGCGTGGCCGCCCTGACCTTCTTCGCGGTGCTCGTGGTGGCCGCCGGGGACGACGTCCTCGCCCGGCTGCTCGGGGTGCCGGTCTACGACCTGCTGTACCTCTTCCGGGTCCTGGTGCTCGCCCTACCGGTCCTGACCGGCGCGGTCGCGTTCCTGACCGCGCGGGCGCTGCGCCGCGGCGACGCGACCTCGCTCGGCGACCTCACCCGGGCCGACCTGCGCCGTGCCGCCCGTCCCTCCCGCCGACCCGCCCCGCGCGACGACGAACCCGAGACCCCCGCGCCGGACCGGCCGGGTGAGCGGATCGAGCTGTGGTCGGAGGGGGAGGTGTGGCGGTGGCGCTACCGCGACGAGGCCCGGCGGCTGGTGCTGACCGCCAACCGGGTCGCGGTGTCGGAGGAGGAGGCGGTGGAGGCCGCCCGGCTGGCGTATCCAGGAGTGGACCGGGTCGTGGTGCCGGGGCCGCCGCCACCGCGTCCGCCCGGGCCGGTCCGGGCCGCCCTGCGCCGGTGGGGACGGGCGGCGGCCGCCGGTTCGTTGCTCGTCGCGGCGCTGGTCGAGCGCAGGCGCGACCACCGCCGGCAGCAGGACGGCGACGAAGCCGAGCCGCTGGAGACGGCGGACGCGGCGCCGCGCGGTGGCGAGCCGACGTGAGGCTGGGCTGAAGCACGCTCCGCGCGGCGGGCAGGTCCGCGCCGGACCGGCGGACCACAGGGTCGAGACGCCCGGTGCCCCGCCCGAGACGGGCGGGGCACCGGGCGTCTGCTGGTCGGTCAGGTCTGGTTGCCGGGCACGTTCTTGTAGTCCTGCGGGCTGATCCCCTTCGGGCGCGGGTCCTTCTGCCGTTGGCCGCCGCCCTGGTTGGCGTTGGCCGACCCGCCGAGTGCCTGGATCATCTCGCCCTTGTTCATCTGGTCGACGTTGCGCATTCCGGCGCGTTCCGCCTGCTTCCGCAGCTCACCGGTCTTCATCTGAGCGGGATCGCGGGCCATCGTTCCTCCTTCGGTCGGCGGACGAACTGGGAACCCGGTCGGCGTCCGCCGGGCCGCAGGCCGGTCGTGCCGGTGACGGCGTCGCCGCACCGTTTGGCCGCTGTCGTCCGTCTCGCCCGTTGCCGGTTCACGGTCCCGGCTCGCTTACCCGGCGACGGGCCGCACCAACGTTGGGGGCGCCGGTCCGTGCGGGTCCCCGATCAGCACCGGCCAGCGACGGCGGGGGCGGGCTCTCCCTCGGTGCCGGATCGGCGAACTGCCGGCAGGACCAGCGGCGTGCCGGTCTCCGGGTCCTCGATGATCCGGCAGGGCAGCCCGAACACCTCCTCGACCAGCTCGGTGGTGACGATCTGCCGGGGGTCCCCGGCGGCGACCACCCGCCCGTCGCGCATGGCCACCAGGTGCGTGGCGTAGCGGGCGGCCTGGTGCAGGTCGTGCAGCACCGCCACCAGGGTGCGGCCCTGCTCCTCGTGCAGCCGGGCGCAGAGGTCCAGCACCTCGACCTGGTGGGCGATGTCCAGGTAGGTGGTCGGCTCGTCGAGCAGCAGCAGCGGCGTCTGCTGGGCCAGCGCCATGGCGATCCACACCCGTTGCCGCTGCCCGCCGGAGAGCTCGTCGACCGGCCGGTCGGCCAGCTCCGCGACCCCGGTGTCGGCCATCGCCTGGTCGACCACCCGCTCGTCCTCGCGGGACCACTGCCGCAGCAGGCCCTGGTGCGGGTAGCGGCCCCGGGACACCAGCTCGCCCACGGTGAGCCCGTCGGGGGCCACCGCCGACTGCGGGAGCAGCCCGAGGGTGCGGGCGACCTGCCGGGCCGGCCGGCGGTGGATGTCGGCGCCGTCGAGCAGCACCGTGCCCCGGGTCGGGCGCAGCAGCCGGGCGAGGGCGCGCAGCAGCGTCGACTTGCCGCACGCGTTCGGCCCGATGATCACGGTGAAGGAACCGTCGGGGACGGCCACCGTGAGGTCCTCGGCGACGGTGCGCCGGTCGTAGCCGAGGGTCAGCGCCTCGCCGACCAGCCGGGAGGTGTCGGGCCGCATCAGGGTTCCCTTCTCGTCGGGGCCGGTCATCGCCGACCCCCGCGTTCGCCGGCGAGCAGCCAGGCCAGGTAGCCGCCGCCGAGCACGCCGGTGACCACACCGACGGGCAGTTGCCGGCCGGCGATCGCGTGCTGGGCCAGTTGGTCGGCGGCGAGCAGCAGAGCCGCGCCGACGACCGCCGACGGCAGCAGGTTCGGCCCGGGCGCGCGGGTCAGCCGGCGGGCCAGGTGCGGCGCGGTCAGCGCCAGGAACGACACCGGGCCGGCGGCCGCCGCCGCGACCGAGACCAGCAGCACCGCCGCGCCGAGCGCGGCCACCCGGACCCGGCGCACCGACACGCCCAGCCCGGCCGCCGAGTCGTCGCCCATCTCCAGCAGCCGCAGCGCGGGGGCGCGGGCGAGCAGCACGGCGGGCAGCAGCACCGCCAGCGCGGCGAGCACCGGCACGGCGTTCGCCCAGCCCCGGCCGTCCAGGCTGCCGGTGATCCAGAGCGCGGCCCGGGCGGCGTCCATGAGCGGGGCGCGGGTGAGCAGCCAGCCGTTGACGCCGGTGAGGATCGCGGTGACCCCGATGCCCACCAGCACCAGCCGGTGCCCGCCCACGCCGTGCCGGCCGGCCAGGGCGTACAGCAGCAGGCCGGTGGCCAGCCCGCCGCCGGCGGCCGCCCCGGCGAGCGCGGCGCTGCCGCCGCCGGCCACCACCACGACCAACGCGCCGGTGGCCGCGCCGGAGGTGACCCCGAGCACGTCGGGGCTGCCCAGCGGGTTGCGGGTCAGCGACTGGAACACCGCCCCGGCCAGGCCGAGGGCGGCGCCGACCGCCAGCGCCGTGACGAGTCGGGGCAGCCGCAGCTCGGTGACGATGAACCGGTCGGCGGGGCTGCCGCCGCCGGCCAGCACCCGCAGCACGTCGGCCGGGGCGATCGGGTAGTCGCCGGCGCCCACCGCCAGCACGGCGAGGACGAGGGCGAGCAGCGTGCCGGCCAGGCCGACGACGAGGGCGCGGGGGCGCAGGCGCAGCGACAGCCCGCCGGGGAGGCGCAGCACGATCACAGCCGGCCCACCCGTCCACGCCGGACCAGGTGCAGGAAGAGCGGCCCGCCGAGCACGGCGGTGACCAGGCCCACCTGGAGTTCGCCGGGGCGGCCCAGCACCCGGCCGGCCACGTCGGCGGTGAGCAGCAGCACCGGCGCGAACACCGCGCACCACGGCAGCAGCCGGCGCGGGTCCGGCCCGGTGAGGGCGCGCACCAGGTGCGGCGCGAGCAGCCCCACGAAGACGATCGGCCCGCAGGCGGCGGTGGCCGCCCCGCAGAGCAGCGTGACGGCGACGACCACCGCGCCCCGGACCAGGCCGGGGCGGGCGCCGAGCGCCCGGGCGGAGTCGTCGCCCAGGGCCAGGGCGGCCAGCGGGCGGGTCACCAGCAGGGCGATGAGCAGTCCGGCCAGGACGAACGGCAGCAGGCTCGGCACGGTGTCGGTGCGCGCGCCGGCCAGCGAGCCGACCGTCCAGAACCGCATTCGCTCGAGCGAGGTGCTGTCGACCAGCATGAGGGCGCTGACGTAGGAGTAGAGGGCCGCGTTGAGCGCCGCCCCGGCCAGGGCCAGCCGGGCCGGGGTGGCCTGTCGGCCGCCGGCGATCGTGTGCACGGCGACGGTGACTCCGGCGGCACCGAGCAGCGCATACCAGACCTGGTGGTCCAGGTCGGCGACGCCGAGCAGCACGGTGGCGGTGGCCACCGCGGCCGACGCGCCGGCGTTGATGCCGAGCAGGCCGGGGTCGGCGAGCGGGTTGCGGGTCAGCGTCTGCATGGCCGCCCCGGCGACGCCGAGCGCCGCGCCGGCGGCGAGGCCGAGCAGCGTACGGGGCAGCCGTCCCTGGTGCACCACGGCGTACTCGGGGGAGGCCGGGTCGGTGAGGCCGTGCCACACCTCGGCGAGGGAGAGCGGCTTCGCGCCGAGGACGAGGCTGAGCACGGCCACCGCGGCGAGCAGCAGCACGCCGAGGGCCAGCCCGCCGGCCCGGAGCCGGCGGCGCCCGCCGGACGCCGGGGTGGCGACGGCGCCGCTTCGGGGTGAGGTGATGACGGACAGCGTGGACTCCGGGAGGCGGGGAGGACCTTGACAGCGACTTAGGTTAGGTTAACCTAACCTCGCCGTCCATGGTCATTCCCAGACCCGTACCGAAAGACTTCGCCATGCCCGATGCCCTGTCCAGCCGCCGGCTCTCCCGCCGTGGCCTCCTCGCCGCCGCCGGCGCCGCCGGCCTCGGCGCCCTTCTCGCCGGCTGCGGCAAGGACGGCGGCGACGCCGCCACCAGCGCCGGCCCGACCGGCGGACCCTGGTCGTTCACCGACGACCGGCAGCAGAAGGTCGACGCCGCGGCCCGACCGACACGGATCGTCGCCTTCACCGGGGTGGCCGCCGCGCTGGTCGACTTCGGACTCGACAAGCAGATCGTCGGCGTCTTCGGCGAGACCAGGAAGAGTGACGGCAGCAAAGAGCCGCAGGCCGGCGACCTCGACGTCGAGCAGGTCGAGATCCTCGGCAACGCCTGGGGCGAGTTCAACCTGGAGAAGTACGCCGGGCTCCGCCCCGACCTGCTGGTCACCCACATGTACGACCCGGACGCCCTCTGGTACGTCCCGGACGAGAGCAAGGCGAAGATCCTCCCGCTGGCGCCGAGCGTCGCCATCACCACCGCCCGGGTGCCGATGACCCGGCCGATCGAGCGGTACGCCGAACTCGCCGGCTCCCTCGGCGCCGATCTCACCGCGAAGAAGGTCACCGACGCGAAGGCCCGGTTCACCGCCGCGGCCGACGCGGTGCGGCAGGCGGTCAAGGCGAACCCGGGCATCAGGGTGATGGCCGCCTCCGGCAGCCCCGACCTGTTCTACGTCTCCAACCCGAAGGTCAGCACCGACCTCATGTACTTCGCCGAACTCGGCGTCGACCTGGTGGTGCCGACCAAGCTCGAACAGGGCGACTACTTCGAGGCGCTGAGCTGGGAGAACACCGCCAAGTTCCCGGCCGACCTGATCCTGCTCGACAACCGTCCCACCGCCCTGCAGCCGAAGGACCTCGCCGCCAAGCCCACCTGGGCCCAGCTGCCCGCGGTCAAGGCCAACCAGGTCACCCCGTGGGACGCGGTGCCCCGCTTCTCGTACGCCGGCGCCGCCCCGCTGCTGGAGAACCTCGCCACCGCCATCCGGGGCGCGAAGAAGGTCACGGCGTGACCACGGCGGTCGCCCTGCGGTACCGGTTCTACGCCGCCCGGGTGCTCGCCACCCGGGCGGTGGGCGACTGCCTGGTCCGGGTCACCTTCGGCGGCGACGACCTCGGCGAGTTCGCCGGCGGCGGTCGGGACCAGAGCGTCTCGGTGTTCCTGCCGCACCCCGGCCAGGACGCCCCGGTCGTCCCCGTCGAGGCGGGGGAGGACTGGTACGCGGCCTGGCGGGCCCTGGACCCGGCGGTGCGGGCGGTGATGCGCTCGTACACCATCCGGGCGCAGCGGCCCGAGCAGGGCGAGCTGGACATCGACTTCGTCCGGCACGGCGACACCGGCCCGGCCACCCGCTGGGCCGGCCGGGCCCGCCCGGGTGACCGGGTGCTGCTGCTCGGGCCGGCCGTGCCCGACGAGCGCACCGTGCGCTTCCAGCCGCCCACCGGCGCCGACGCCGTGCTGCTGGTCGCCGACGAGACCGCGCTGCCGGCGGTCGGCGGGATCCTCGACTGGCTGCCCGCCGGCACCCCGGTCCGGGCCTTCGTCGAGGTTCCCACGGCCGGCGACATCCAGCCGCTGCCCAGCGCCGCCCGCGCCGAGGTGACCTGGCTGGTCCGGGGCGCCACCGGCCCGGGCAGCAGCCTGCTGGCCGACACGCTGCGCGGCGCCCGGCTGCCCGGCGCCGCCCCGTACGCCTGGATCGCCGGGGAGGCGGGCATGGTCCGGGCGGTCCGCAGGCACCTGGTCGGCGAGCGCGGCCTGGACCGCCGCCGGGTCACCTTCGCCGGCTACTGGCGGCGCGGCGCGTCGGAGGAGGACCTGCGGGCCGAGGCCGCGAGCGCCTGACGCGCAGGCGGGACTACCCGAGCGCGCCCGGGGTAGAGGGGAGCGTGACCGCGCCCGGGCCGTACCACCGGTGGCGCCCGGACCGCCGGGACCCGCCGTGACCGCCGTGGTGGCCGTCGCCCGCCGGCACGCGCGGGAGGCGTACGAGCGGCTGCGCCGCTACTTCATCGTCGCCCTCCAGGCCGGGCTGGCGGCCGGGCTGTCCTGGTACGTCGCCAACACCCTGCTGCACAACCCGCAGCCGCTGTTCGCGCCCGCCGCCGCGGTCGGCACCATCGCCGCGGCCATCGGCAACCGGGTACGCCGGACCGCCGAACTGCTCGCCGGGGTGATCGTCGGCGTGCTCGCCGGCGACCTGATCATCCAGGTGATCGGAAACGGGCCCGTGCAGACCGGGCTGGTCGTCGCGCTGGCCATCTCGGCGGCGGTGGTGTTCCGCGGCAGCGGGGCGGTGATGGTGCCGGCCGACCTGCCGGCCGCGATCGAGACCTTCGGCCAGTCGCTGCGGCTGCTGCACCGGGACTTCCTGGCCGGCCGGACCCCCGAGATCGCCCGGTCCCGGGCCCTGCACGCCGCCGAGGCGGCCCGCCGGGCCCGGGCGCAGAAGCTCGGCTTCTCCGGCACCATCGTCGCCTCGCAGCTCTTCATAGTGGTTGGCGAACTGCTGCCGGCCTCCGGGCTGACCAAGCCCGAGGCCGACCGGATGGCCGGGGTCTGAGCGGCCACCGGGCTCCCGGGACCGCCCAAACGACCGTTAAGCTCTGGGGGTGGGAACCGACGAGCTGTACCCGGCCGGGCGGCTGGCCGCCGCCCAGCGCGCCACCGCCGCCGCCGGCCTGGACGCGCTGCTGCTCACCCCCGGCTCCGACCTGCGCTACCTGACCGGCTACGACGCCCACGAGGGGGAGCGGCTCACCTGCCTGGTGCTCCCCGCCGAGGGCGAGCCCACCCTGATCGTGCCGGTGCTGGAACGCCCCGCCGCCGAGGCCGCGCCTGGCGCCGGCTACCGGATCGTCGACCACGCCGACGGCACCGACCCCTGGCCGCTGCTGCGGGCCGCGCTGCCCGGCCCGGTCGCCGCCGTCGGGCTGGCCGACCGGATGTGGGCCGAGCAGGTGCTCGCCCTGCGCGCCACGCTGCCCGACGCGGCCCAGCGGCTCGCCTCCGAGGTGCTGCGCGAGCTCCGGATCCGCAAGTCGCCCGCCGAGGTGGCCGCCCTGGCCGAGGCGGGCGCGGCGATCGACGCCGTGCACCGGCGGATGGGGGAGTGGCTGCGCCCGGGCCGGACCGAGGTCGAGGTGGCCGCCGACATCGCCGCCGCGATCCGGGTCGCCGGGCACGTCCGGGTCGACTTCGTCATCGTGGCCGCCGGCCCGAACGGCGCCAGCCCGCACCACGGCACCGCCGACCGGCCGATCCGCGCTGGCGAGCCGGTGGTGGTCGACATCGGCGGCACCATGCCGTCCGGCTACCGCTCCGACTGCACCCGCACCTACGTCGCCGGCGGCCCCGCCCCGGCCGAGTTCACCGACTACTACACCGTCCTGCACGAGGCGCAGCGCGCCGCGGTGGCGGCCGTCCGCCCGGGGATGACCGCCGAGGCGCTCGACGCGGTCGCCCGGGACATCATCACCGCCGCCGGTCACGGCGACGCGTTCCTGCACCGCACCGGCCACGGCATCGGCCTCGACACCCACGAGGAACCGTACGTCGTGGCCGGCAACCCCCGGCCCCTCGAGGCCGGCATGGCGTTCTCGGTCGAACCCGGGATCTACCTCGCCGGGCGGCACGGCGCCCGGATCGAGGACATCGTCGTCTGCACGACGGACGGCGGGCAACGGCTCAACACCACCCCCACGGAGCTCATCGCGCTATGACTGTCGACCGGATCCTCCCCACCGACGAGGCCCACGACCTGCTGGACCTCGCCACCGAACTCGCCGACCGGGAGCTCGCCCCCAAGGCCGCCGGCTTCGAGGAGCGCGCCGAGTTCCCCCGCGAGGTGCTGCGCACCCTCGGCCGGGCCGGCCTGCTCGGCCTGCCGTACGCCGAGGAGCACGGCGGCGCCGCCCAGCCGTACGAGGTGTACGTCCAGGTGCTGGAGATCCTGGCCAGCCGCTGGCTCGCCGTCGCCGAGGCGGTCAGCGTGCACACCCTGTCCTGCTACCCGCTCGCCCAGTTCGGCACCGACGAGCAGCGCAAGCTGCTGCCCGACATGATCGGCGGCGAGCTGCTCGGGGCGTACTGCCTCTCCGAGCCGCAGGGCGGCTCCGACGCCGCGGCCCTGACCACGAAGGCGGTCCGGGACGGCGACGCGTACGTCGTCTCCGGCACCAAGGCGTGGATCACCCACGCCCGGGTCGCCGACTTCTACAACATCTTCTGCCGCACCGGCGGCCCCGGCCCGAAGGGCATCTCCTGTCTGCTGGCCGACCGGAACACCCCGGGCATCCACCCGCAGGCCGCCGAGCGGACCATGGGCCTGCACTCCTCCCCGGTCGCCCAGATCGCCTTCGACGAGGCCCGGGTGCCGGCCGAGCGGCTGATCGGCGGCGAGGGGACGGGCTTCACCATCGCCATGTCGGCGCTGGACTCGGGGCGGCTCGGCATCGCCGCCTGCGCGGTGGGCCTGGCCCAGGCCGCCCTGGACTACGCCATCGGCTACGCCCGGGAGCGCCAGCAGTTCGGCCGGGCGATCATCGACTTCCAGGGGCTCGGCTTCACCCTGGCCGACCACGCCACCCAGATCTCCGCCGCCCGCGCGCTGCTGCTGGCCGCGGCCCGGCTGCGCGACGCCGGCCGACCGTACTCGATCGAGGCGGCGAAGGCGAAGCTGTTCGCCACCGACGTGGCGATGCGGGTGACCACCGACGCCGTGCAGGTGCTCGGCGGCGCCGGCTACGTCGCCGACCACCCGGTCGAGCGCTACATGCGCGAGGCGAAGGTGCTCCAGATCGTCGAGGGCACCAACCAGATCCAGCGGCTGGTCATCTCCCGGGCCCTGGCCAAGGGCTGATCGACGCGGTGCGCGACCACCCGGCCCGCACAGCGTCACGGCGGCGGGCCGGGTGCGACGTGGGAGCGCATTTACCGGTAGGTTGCACCGCGTGGAGGAGATCGACCGCGCCATCGTCGCCGCGCTGACCGGAGACGGTCGGCTGTCGTACACGGACCTGGCCGAGCGGGTGGGCCTGTCGGTGTCCGCCGTGCACCAGCGGGTCCGCCGGCTGGAGCAGCGCGGCGTCATCAAGGGGTACGCCGCCCGCGTCTCGTTCGAGGCGCTGGACCTGCCGTTGACCGCGTTCGTGGCGATCCGGCCGTTCGACCCCTCGCAGCCGGACGACGCCCCGGAGCGGCTGGCCCACCTGCCGGAGATCGACTCGTGCTACTCGGTGGCCGGGGAGGACTTCTACCTCCTGCTGGTGCGGGTGGCCAGCCCGGCGGACCTGGAGCGGGTGCTGCAGGAGATCCGCACGTCCGCCAACGTCACCACCCGGACGACCGTGGTGCTCTCCACGCCCTACGAGAACCGCCCGCCGAAGATCAATGGCGAGCTGCCCGATCGGGGCCGGGCCCGGCCGTCGACGGAACCGGCTGGTTCCACCGCAGGATGACCCGCCGGCCGTGCTCGTGACCGAGCGCGCTGAGCGTGGCGGTGTCCAGCCGCAGCAGCCCGCCCCCGGACGGGGGCAGGCCGACCCAGCGCGCGCCGAGCACCCGCAGGCTGTGCGCGTGGCCGACCAGCGCCACGGTGCCCTGCTCCAGCAGCGGGGCCACCCGGTCGAGCACCCGGTCGAGCCGGGCGCCGACCTCGGCCGGTGACTCCCCGCCGGGGCAGCCGTCGGTCCAGATGTTCCACCGCGGGTCCTCCTCGTGGATGTCCGCGGTGGTGCGCCCCTCGTAGGCGCCGTAGTTCCACTCGGCCAGGTCGGGGTCGGTGTCGTCGACGGTGAGCCCAGCCAGGTGCGCGGTGCAGGTCGCGCGCTGCCGCGGGCTGGACAGCACCCGCACGAAGCGCCGCCCGGCGAGCGCCGCGGCGAGCGCCCGGGACTGCCGCTCGCCGTCGGGCGTCAGCTCCAGGTCGGTGTACGAGGTGTGCCGGCGGCTGGCGCTCCAGGTGGTCTCGCCGTGCCGGATCAGCAGGATCTCGCTCACCGGACCAGTCAACCACGGACCGGCCGTCCGGGCCGGGCGCCGGGAGGGTCAGCCCCGCAGCGACTGGGTGCCGAGCACGGTGAGCAGGGCGAGGCGTTCGGCGTCCGCACTGCCCGGCTCGGCGGTGTAGACCATGATCCGCAGGTCGCTGCCGGCGACGGTGAGCACGTCGCAGTCGAGGGTCAGTGGCCCCACGTGCGGGTGCTCGACGGTCTTGCGCGCGGCCGCGTGCCGGCCGACCGTGCCGGTCTCCCAGAGTTCGGCGAACCGGGGGCTGCCCGTCCGCAGGTCGGCCAGGAGCCGGCCCAGCCGCGGGTCGGCCGGGTAGCGGGCGGCGGCGGCACGCAGGTCACCGACCAGCGCGGCCTCGAAGCCGCGCCGCTCCTCGGGGCCGAGCCGGACCCGCGAGCCGGGGCCGAGGAAGTGCCGCCACACCCCGTTGCGCTCGTCGCCCCGCCACCCGGACGGGTCGCCCATGAGCGCCGCGTACGGCGGGTTGGCCACCAGCAGCGTCCAGGTGGCGTCGTACACCGCGACCGGGGTGCCGGCCAGCCGGTCCAGCAGCCGCTGGACGCTCGGGGTGACCTCGGTGGGCACGGCCTGCGGGCCGGGCGGCGCGAGCCCGGCGAGCCGGTGCAGGTGGGCCCGTTCGGCGCCGGAGAGCCGCAGCGCCCGGGCCAGCGCCGCGACGACCTGCGCCGACGGGTGGGCCGCGCGGCCCTGCTCGAGGCGGGTGAGGTAGTCGACGGAGATCCCGGCCAGCAGCGCCAGTTCCTCCCGGCGCAGGCCGGCCGCCCGGCGCGACCGGCCGGCGGGCAGCCCGGCGGCCTCGGGCGGCACCCGGTCGCGCCAGCGCCGCACCGCCTGACCGAACTCCGCCTCCGCCACGCTGACCAGTCTGCCCGGCGGCGGGCGGGTCGGGGGTGGCCCTGGCAGTCCCAGGAAGACCGGACGCCTGGCTGGCCACCCGGCGCCGACGGAGCCTGGTGACATGACGACGACACTGATCACCGGAGCCAACAAGGGGCTCGGTTTCGAGACCGCCCGGCGGCTGGTGGCCGCCGGGCACACCGTCTGGATCGGCAGCCGGGACGCCGAGCGTGGCCGGCGGGCCGCCGAACGGCTGGGCGCGCGCTTCGTCCCGCTGGACGTCACCGACGACGCCTCGGTGGCGGCCGCGGTGCGCGCCGTCGAGGCTGGCGGGGGACTGGACGTCCTGGTCAACAACGCCGGCATCGAGGGACGGACGGCGGACAACGGCGTGGTGGGCGCCGCGGAGGTGACCGCGGAGGAGATGCGGACGCTGTTCGAGACGAACGTCTTCGGCCCGGTCCGGGTCATGCACGCGTTCCTGCCGCTGCTGCGGCGCTCGACCGCCCCGGTGGTGGTGAACGTGAGCAGCGGACTGGCCTCGCTCGCGCGGCTCGCCGACCCGGCTGACCCGGCGTACGGCTACCCCGGCGTGGCGTATCCCGCCTCGAAGGCGGCGGTCAACATGCTCACGGTGCAGTACGCCAAGGCGTTCCCCGGCATGCGGATCAACGCGGTGGAGCCCGGGTTCACGGCGACGGACCTCAACGGGCGGACCGGCACGCAGACCGTCGAGGAGGGTGCCGAGATCATCGTCCGAATGGCCCAGGTGGGCCCGGACGGCCCGACCGGCGGCTACCTCGACGCGGAGGGCCCGCTGCCCTGGTGACCCTCAACCTATCTTCCTAGGATGCCGTACGCGACGTGCGCCGGGGCACAGCGTTTGCGGTCATCGGCACCGGGGACGCAACCCGCGGAAGCCCAAACGAGCCGAGGAGGCGGGATGAGCTTCACCGACAAGGCCAAGAGCCGGGCCCAGGAGATGGCCGGCATGGCCAAGGAGCGGATCGGGAACGCCACCGACAACGAGCGGTTGCGGGCCGAGGGCGCCAACGAGCAGAGCGCCGCCCGGGCGCGGCAGGCCGGGCAGAACGTCAAGGAGGCCGGGCGCAAGGTCGGCGGTTCCTTCGACAAGTGACCCGTACGCCGGCGGGCCCTCGGATGACCGGGGGCCCGCCGCCGCGTGTGCGGGGGTCGGGGCTGGTTAGGGTCGCGGGGTGACGGTCCTGCGTTCCCTGGTGCTGTTCGTGCTGGCCGCGGTGGCGGAGATCGGCGGCGCGTGGCTGGTCTGGCAGGGCTGGCGGGAGCACCGGGGGCTGTGGTGGGTGGCGGCCGGGGTGCTGGCGCTGGGGGCGTACGGGTTCGTGGCGACGTTCCAACCGGACCCGAACTTCGGCCGGATCCTGGCGGCGTACGGTGGCGTGTTCGTGGCCGGGTCGCTGGCGTGGGGCGTGCTGGTGGACGGGTTCCGGCCGGACCGGTGGGACGTCACGGGCGCGGCGATCTGCCTGCTCGGGGTCGCGGTGATCATGTACGCCCCGCGGGGCTGAACGCGCGCCGCCCCCGTGGCCAGGTGGCTCGCGGGGGCGGCGGGGTGGTTCGGGTCAGTCGTCGCGGTGGGCGGTCCACCACGCCTGGCCGGTCTCGGGCAGGGTGTCGATCGGGTCGTAGTAGGCGTAGCGCTTGTTGAGCGCTTCGAGGTCGGCGGACTCGATCGAGGTGCGGTAGTTCTTGGTCCAGTAGGAGATGCCGCGCTCCCGGTCGTACTCGGTGAGCATGTGCACCCAGCGCTTGCCGACGAAGGGGACGTCGCAGACGATCCGCGGGGTGGCGTAGCCGGGCAGGTAGCCCATGATGTCGTGCTGGAGTTGCTGGGCGTGCCAGACGGGGACCCGCCAGTGCTCGGCGTTGGGGATCATGTCGCACATGTAGAAGTAGTACGGCAGGATCCCGGCCTCGCCCTGGAGGGCGAAGCAGAGGTCGAGCAGGTCGGCGCTGGTGGCGTTGACGCCGCGCATGAGCACGCCCTGGTTGCGCACGTCACGGACGCCGACGTCGAGGGCGGTCTGGGCGGCCTTGGCGACCAGCGGGGTGATCGACTGCCGGTGGTTGACGTGGGTGTGGATGGCGAGGTTGACGCCGCGGCGGGCGGCGGTGCGGGCGACCCGTTCGAGGCCCTCGACGACGTCGGCCTGGAGCCAGTGCTGGGGCAGGCCCATGAGGGCCTTGGTGGCGAGGCGGATGTCGCGGATGGTTTCGATCTCGAGCAGCCGCATGAGGTAGGACTCGAGGTTCTTCCACGGCACGTTGGCCACGTCGCCGCCGGAGACGACGACGTCGCGGACCCCGGGGTGGGCCTTGAGGTAGGCGATGTGGGCGTCGTAGCGGTCGACGGGCTTGAGGGTGAGCTTGAGCTTGTCGACGGCGGGGGTGGAGTTGCCGACGAGGTCCATCCGGGTGCAGTGGCCGCAGTACTGCGGGCAGGTGGAGAGCAACTCGGCGAGGACCTTGGTGGGGTAGCGGTGGGTGAGGCCCTCGGCGACCCACATGTCGTGCTCGTGGAGGCTGTCGCGGCTGGCGTAGGGGTGTGAGGGCCAGTCGGTGCGCCGGTCGGAGGCGACGGGGATCATGTAGCGGCGGACCGGGTCGGCGAGGAACGCCTCGGTGGTCATGGGCTCGAACGGCACCATGGTGTTGAGCATCTGCGGCGGCACCAGCATGGACATGGTGGCCAGGGCCTTCTGGTCGGCCTCGAGGTCGGCGTAGAAGGTCTCGTCGACGAGGTCGCCGAGGACGGTGCGCAGCTGCTTGATGTTCTTGACGCAGTTGACCCGCTGCCACTGGGCGTTCTCCCACTGCTCGCGGGTGACGTGGCGCCAGCCGGGGAAGCGGGTCCAGTCGGGTTCGACCAGAGGGCTGCGGCGGTATTCGTACGGCTGCCCGGCGGTCGGTACGGCGACCGGGGCGTGACGGGGTTGAGGGATGGTCTCAACCGGTTGGGTCTGGGTCACGGCCCCTCCTGACATCTGGTGCGGGTGATCAGCGATCCTGAAGGCTACTGGAAAATATCCGGTGAAGAAATTAGTCTGCCGGAAGTTTTCCCGCGACGCGAGCCCTGGCCAGGGGTTCGGGCGGCTGGACATAGGGGGTCGGCGTGACGTCACCGGTGGGTCTGCACCGAGTCGTGGAACCGGCGGGGGTGCTGCCGCAGGCGGCGTGGCGGCTGGACGCCGACCCGCGGATCGCGGCGAACGAGGTGCGGATCCGGGTCGAGCGGCTGAATCTGGACGCGGCGAGCTTCCGGCAGCTGTCGGAGAAGCACGGCGGCGACGGGGAGAAGGTCCGCGCCGAGGTGCTGGAGATCATCTCGACCCGGGGGAAGATGCAGAACCCGGTCACCGGCTCCGGTGGCATGCTGATCGGCAGCGTGGAGGAGGCCGGGAAGCGGTCCCCGCTGGGGCTGAAGCCGGGCGACCGGGTGGCCACCCTGGTGTCGCTGACGCTGACTCCGCTGACGATCCTCGACGGGCTGGCCCGCTGGGACGGGCGCAGCGAGCAGGTGCCCTGCGACGGCTACGCGATCCTGTTCGCCCGGTCGATCGCCGCGGTGCTGCCGGGCGACCTGCACCCGGAGCTGTCCCTGGCGGTGCTGGACGTGTGCGGGGCGCCGGCGCTGACCGCGCGGGTGGTGGCCGAGCAGGTGGCGAGGCGGCGCCGCGAGGAGGACCGGCGTCCGGTGACGGTGGCGGTGATCGGCGGCGCCGGCAAGAGCGGCTCGCTGTCCCTGGCCGCGGCGCGGCGGGCCGGCGCCGGCCGTACCGTCGGGGTGGTGCCGGTGGCGGCGGAGCGCGACGCCCTCGAAGCGGCCGGGCTGGCCGACGTGGTCGCGCTGGCCGACGCCCGCGACCCGGTGGGCCTGTCCACGGCGGTCACCACGGCTCTCGGCGCCCCGGCGGACGTCACGGTGGTCTGCGTGGACGTGCCGGGCTGTGAGCACGGCGCGGTCCTGGCGACCGAGGACGGCGGCACGGTGATCTTCTTCTCGATGGCGACGAGCTTCGCGGCGGCGGCGCTGGGCGCGGAGGGCCTGGCCGCGGACGTGACCATGCTGGTCGGCAACGGGTACGTGCCGGGGCACGCCGAGCTGGCGCTGGACCTGCTGCGCGCCGAGCCGGGGGTGCGTCGTCTCTTCGAGGCCCGGTTGGCGGCAGACTGATCGTCATGACGAACCCCTCGACCTTGTACCGCGGCGGAGTGCTGCACTGTCCGGCCGACCCGAGCGCGACGGCGTTGCTGGTGCGTGACGGGCGGATCGCTTGGCTGGGCGCCGACGCCGAGGCGCCGGCCGCCGACCGGGTGGTGGAGCTGGGCGGGGCGCTGGTGACGCCGGCGTTCGTGGACGCGCACGTGCACGCCACCGACACGGGACTGGCCCTGTCGGGGCTGGACCTGTCGGCGGTCAGGTCGGCGTCCGGGCTGCTGGAGGCCCTGGCGGCGTTCGCGGCCGCGCTGCCGGGCGACGCGGTGGTGCTGGGGCACGGCTGGGACGAGTCGTCCTGGGCGGAGCCGGCCCTGCCGGACGCGGCGGCGTTGGACCGGGCGGCCGGGGGCCGGAAGGTGTACCTGTCGCAGGCGTCGATCCATTCGGCGCTGGTGTCGGCGGCGCTGCTGGCGGCCTGCCCGGATGCGGCGGACGCGGCCGGGTTCGACCCGTCGGGTTGGCTGCGCCGTGACGCGCATCACGTGGTGCGGGCGGCGGCGTTCTCGTCGGTGACCCGGGCGCAGCGGGTGGCGGCGCAGCGGCGGGCGCTGGCGCACGCGGCGTCGCTGGGCATCGCGGCGGTGCACGAGTGCGGCGGCCCGGACATCTCCGACGAGGAGGACTTCACCGGGCTGCTGGCCATCTCGGGGGCCGGGGTGCCGGAGGTGTACGGGTACTGGGGTGAGCTGCTGGGCGCCGCGAAGGCCCGGGAACTGGGCGCGGTGGGCGCCGGTGGTGACCTGTTCGCCGACGGGGCGCTGGGCTCGCGGACGGCGCACGTGTCGGCGGCGTACCTGGACGGGGAGCCGGGGGCGTGCGGGCACGGGTACGTGACGGTGGAGCAGGTGCGGGACCATCTGCTGGACTGCGCGGCGCACGGGCTGCAGGGCGGTTTCCACGCCATCGGGGACGCGGCGATCGGCACGGTGCTGGACGGGTTCGCGCAGGCGGCGCAGAAGGTGGGCGTGGACCGGTTGCGGGCGGCCCGGCACCGGGTCGAGCACGCGGAGATCATGAGCAAGCGGTTGATCGCCGGGTTCGTGGAGTACGGCATCGTGGCGTCGATGCAGCCGGCGTTCGACCGGTTGTGGGGTGGCGCGGGCCGGATGTACGAGTCGCGGCTGGGGCTGTCCCGGTCGTTGGAGTCGAACCCGATGGGCGCCATGCACGGGGTGGGGGTGGCGTTGGCGTTCGGGTCGGACTCGCCGGTGACGCCGCTGGACCCGTGGGGGTCGGTGCGGGCGGCGGCGGCGCACCACAACCCGGTGCAGCGGATGAGCGTGCGGGCGGCGTTCGCGGCGCACACCCGCGGCGGGTGGCGGGCCGTGCACCTGGACAACGAGGGGGTCCTGGCGCTGGGCGCGCCGGCGACGTTCGCGGTGTGGGACACCCCGGCCGGGGTGGAGCGGGGACTGCCGGTGTTGCAGGCCGAGGACCCGGAGGCGCGCGGCGCGGAGGACCCGACGCCGCTGCCGGTGTGCCGGGCCACGGTGCTGCGCGGTGACGTGATCTATCAGGAAGGCACTTCTCAGTGACAGGCAAGCTTGGGCTGGATCCGGCGCTGGTGGCGCGGGCGCGGGAGTTGGCGCGCCGCGCCGGGCAGCCGGTGGTGGATCTGGCGCGCAGCCACACCACGGTGTCGGTGGAGCGGGCGGTGCTGCGGCTGGCCGGGGTGACCGGCGCCGACCCGGACGGCATCCCGTGGGTGAACCGCCTCGTGGACGCGGTCGTCGCCGACGTCGGTCTGGGGCACGGGGTGGCCGCGCCGGTGTTCGACGCCCTGGCGCGGGAGCAGATCGCCGACGTGACGCTGCTGGCGCAGAAGGCCGCCGCCGGGTCGGTGCGGTTCACCCAGCCGACCGGCAAGGCCGCCACGGCCGCGCGGCGGGCCGCCCGGAAGGCGGTCGCCGCGGGCGTGCGGCAGATCGACCGGCGCCGCGCCGAGCGGGACCGCCTGGTGAAGCGGTACGGGGACCCGAAGCAGCGGCCGTGGATCTACCTGATCGTGGCCACCGGCGACATCTACGAGGACATCCCGCAGGCGCAGGCCGCCGCGCGGGCCGGCGCGGACATCATCGCGGTGATCCGCTCGACCGGGCAGTCGCTGCTGGACTATGTGCCGGAGGGCGCCACCCGGGAGGGCTTCGCCGGCACCTACGCCACGCAGGAGAACTTCCGGCTGATGCGGGCGGCGCTGGACGAGTCGTCGCGGGAGCTGGGCCGGTACGTGCGGCTGACGAACTACGCGTCGGGCCTGTGCATGCCGGAGATGGCCACCCTGGCGGGCCTGGAACGGCTCGACATGATGCTCAACGACTCGATGTACGGGATCCTGTTCCGCGACATCAACCCGATCCGCACCTTCGTCGACCAGCGGTTCTCCCGCCAGGTGCACGCCCGCGCCGGGATCATCATCAACACCGGCGAGGACAACTACCTCACCACCGCCGACGCGGTCGACGAGGCGCACACGGTGACGGTGTCGCAGCTGCTCAACGAATACTTCGCGCACGAGGCGGGGCTGGCCGACTGGCAACTCGGCCTGGGCCACGCGTTCGAGATCAACCCGGACGTGCCGGAGTCGTTCCGCCTCGAACTGGCGCACGCGCTGCTGGCCCGGGAGCTGTTCCCGGACGCGCCGCTGAAGTGGATGCCGCCGACCAAGCACATGACCGGTGACGTGTTCCGCGGCAACCTGCTCGACGGGTTCTTCAACCTGGTCGGCACCATGACCGGGCAGGGCATCCTGCTGGTCGGCATGATGACCGAGGCGGTGGTCACCCCGTGGCTGTCCGACCGGGACATCGCCCTGCAGAACGTCCGGTACGTGCTGGGCGCCGCCGGCGGACTGCACGAGGACTTCGTGCCCGCCCCGGGCGGGTTCATCCAGCAGCGCGCCCACCGGGTGCTCGGCGAGGCCGTGGACCTGCTCGACCGCATCGGTGACCAGTCGCTGCTGACCGCGATCGCCGAGGGCACCTTCGGGATCATGAAGCGGCCCGCGGACCGCGGCAAGGGCCTCGACGGCGTCGCGAAGCACGAGGCCGACTACTACAACCCCGCCACGGACATCCTGGAGCAGGCGGCATGAGCGAACGCACCGAGCGAAGCGAGGGCCGTGAGGGCATGCCCGGCCAGCACGGCATGACGGAGAAGAAGATCGTCCGGCCGTACGGGGACACCACCGGCGACGGCATGGTGCAGGTGTCGTTCACCCTGCCCGTGCCGCACGACAAGCGCGCCGAGGGCGCCGCGGTCCAGCTCGCCAACAAGATGGGCATCGACCCGGCGATGCTGGTGCACGCCAAGCAGATGGGCGACGGGTTCACCTTCTTCGTCGTCTACGGGCGGGTGAACCACCTCGTCGACCTCGACAAGGTGCAGGTGGTGGAACGGGACTTCCCGCTGCTGTCGGCCAAGGAGGTCAACACGGTGGTGAAGCAGAAGATGCGGCGCAAGCTGTCCGTGGTGGGGGCCTGCATCGGCACCGACGCGCACACCGTCGGCATCGACGCCATCCTCAACGTCAAGGGCATCGCCGGGGAGAAGGGCCTGGAGTACTACCGGGAACTCAAGGTCACCAACCTGGGCGCGCAGGTCAGCGTCCCCGAGCTGGTCGAGGCGGCCCGGCGGGAGAAGGCCGACGCGGTGCTCGTCTCCCAGGTCGTCACGCAGCGCGACGCGCACCTGCACAACACCCGGGAGATGTCCGCCGCGTTCCGGGAGGCCATGCCCGCCGGCAGGCGGCCCCTGCTGATCGTCGGCGGGCCCCGCTTCGACGAGACCATGACCGGGGAGCTGGGCGTCGACCGGATCTTCGGTCGCGGCACCACCCCCGGCGAGGTCGCCAGCTACCTGGTGCACGCCCTGATCACCGAGAAGAAGGCGAGAGCATGAGCGAACGCACCGAGCGCAGCGAGGGCCGTGAGCCCATGCCCAGCCGGCCCGGCATGAGCGACTCCCGGGTCGGCCTGACCGTCACCCACCGCCGGTACGTGCCGTACTCCCACGCCCACTACGCCGGCAACCTCGTCGACGGGGCGTACGCGCTGGGGCTGTTCGGGGACGTCGCCACCGAGGTGTGCATCCGCACCGACGGCGACGAGGGGCTGTTCGCCTCCTACTCCGACGTGCAGTTCAAGGCGCCCATGAAGGCCGGTGACGTGCTGGAGGTGGTCGCCACCGTCACCCGGGTCGGCACCCGCAGCCGCACCATCGACTTCGCCGCCCGGGTGGTGTGCCGGGGCCGCCCCGACAAGTCGGAGTCGGCCGCCGAGGTCCTCGCCGAGCCGATCGTGGCGGTCACCGCGACCGGCACGGTGGTCGTACCCCCAGCGGCGTGAGCGCTGCGAGCCCGCGGTCGCGAATGAAGGACAACTCCGCGTGAACCTCGCCGTCTGCGCCGACGTCGGGTCGACGTACACCAAGGCCGCGGTGGTCGACCTCGACGGCGGCCGCCTCGTCGGCGCGGCGGCCGCCCCGACCACCGTGGGCACCGACGTGCTGCACGGCCTGGACGCCGCCGTTGGCGCCGCCACCGCCGGGCTCACCGCTGGGGACCTGCCCTGGTACGTCTGCTCGTCGGCCGGCGGTGGCCTGCGGCTGGCCGTCGTCGGCTACGAGCCCCTCGTGACCGCGCAGGCCGGCCGGCGGGTCGGGCTGTCCGCCGGGGCGAACGTGGTGCACGTGGCCGCCGGGCGGCTCGGTCAGGCCGACCTGACCGCGCTGCGCGCCGCCCGGCCCGACGTGGTGCTGCTCGTCGGCGGCACCGACGGCGGCGACGCGGACACGCTCACCCACAACGCCACCCGGCTGGCCCGGGCGCGCTGGCGGGTGCCGGTGGTGCTCGCCGGCAACGCCGACGTCCGCGACGACCTGCACGCCCTGCTCGCTGCGGCGAAGGTGCCGGTCACCGCCGCCGACAACGTGCTGCCCCGCATCGGGGTGCTCACCCCCGCGCCGGCCCGCGCCGCGATCCGGGAGGTGTTCCTGCGGCACGTCATCGGCGGCAAGAAGCTGTCCCGCGGCGGCCGGTTCGCCCGCCTGGTGCGGGCCGCCACCCCCGACGCGGTGCTCACCGGGGTGGAGGTCCTCGCCGACGCCCTCGGCGGGGACCTGGCCGTCGTCGACGTCGGCGGCGCCACCACCGACGTGTACTCGGTGCTCACCCCCGACGAGCGGGACAGCGGACCCAGCCAGGAGGTCGCCGGCACCCTGTGGCGGGCCCGCACCGTCGAGGGGGACCTCGGCATGCGGTGGAGCGCCCCCGGCGTGGTCCGCGCCGCCGCCGAGGAACGCCTCCTCGCCGCGGGGGAGCAGGACGACCTGGCCGCGGCGGCGGCGGTGCGGGCCGCCGACCCCGGCTTCCTGCCAGGCGACGACGCCGACCGGGCCGCCGACCGGCGCATCGCCGCGCTCGCCGCGACGGTGGCGCTGCGCCGGCACGCCCGCGGCGCC